>JASHSH010000276.1 GCA_030040955.1 Rhodospirillales bacterium | reverse complement strand
ACGGCACGATTGCGACCGGCGCGATGTACGTGCAGTACCAAATTCCGGCCGAGCGCCGCTTCCGCTGGCCCTTGGTGCTGGTACATGGCGGCGGCGGCCAGGGACTGGACATGCTGGGAACGCCCGACGGCCGTCCCGGCTGGGCGGAGTTCTTCGTCCGCCGCGGCTGGGCGGTCTATGTCGTGGACCGCGTCGCGCTCGGGCGCTCGCCTTATCATCCCGATGCCTATGGCCCGCTCGGCCCGTTGCCGGTCTACGAGCTGATGCATCGCATGTTCGTGGCGCCGGAGCGCTATCCCGATTCCTATCCGCAAGCGAAGCTGCACACGCAATGGCCGAGCACGGGCGAAATGAACGATCCGGTGTTCGACCAGTTCATGGGCGGCCAGGGATCGGCGCTCGCCAGTCTCACGGAGACGCACGTCCACATGCAGCGCTGCGGCGCCGCGCTGGTCGATCGGATCGGCCCTTCGGTGCTGCTCACCCATTCCGCCGCGGGGCCGTTCGGCTGGCTGGTCGCCGACAAGCGGCCAGAGTCGGTGAAGGCGATCGTCGCGGTCGAGCCGATCGGGCCGACCTTCCTTGAGCGGCCGATCGGCAAGCTGTCCTGGGGCATCACCGCGATTCCGCTCGCCTTCGACCCGCCGATCACGGATGCGGCGGAACTCAAGCCGGTGCCGCGCAAGGCGCCGCGCCCGGACCTGCTCGACTGCATGGTGCAAAGCGAGCCGGCGCATCGCCTGCCCAATCTGTGCGGATTTCCGATCGCCGTGGTGACGGCGGAAGCGAGCTGGGTCACCCAGCAGGACCATGGCACGGTGGATTTCCTGCGCCAGGCGGGTGCGAAGGTCGATCATCTCCGTCTCGAGGAGCACGGCATCCATGGCAACGGTCATCTGATGATGGGCGAGAAGAACAGTGACGAGGTAGCCGCGTGCATAGCGGGATGGATCGAGAAGAAGGTGTAGGGAAGTTCCCGCGCCGGCGAGTCTTGCCCGATCGCGTCGGCGAGCCCACCTTCCCCTCGATCCGCATCCCGCAAACCCGACCGCGAGGCAGCCCCATGGCCAGCAAGACTGTCGACATCAAGACCCCGGACGGCGTCTGCGACGCCTATGCGAGCCATCCCGGCCAAGGCGGGCCGTTTCCCGCCGTGCTCATCTTCATGGACGGGATCGGCGTGCGGCCGGTGCTGCACGGCTTCGCCGATCGGCTCGCCGGCGCGGGCTATTACGCACTGCTGCCCAACATGTTCTATCGCCGCGGCCGCGCGCCGCTGTTCGACACCGCCGAAATCATCAAGCCGGAGAACCGGCCCAAGCTCATGGAATACGTCCTGGCGCTAACGCCCGACACGGTGCTGCGCGATGCCGGCGCGTTCCTCGACTTCCTCGCCGCGCAAAAGGAGGTGCGGCCGGGCGCGAAGGTCGGGCTCACGGGCTATTGCATGGGCGGCGGAATGGTGGTGCGCACGGCGGCGCGCTATCCCGAGCGCGTCGCCTCCGGCGCGAGCTTCCATGGCGGCCGCCTGGTCGCCGACGGACCGGAGAGCCCGCATCGGCTGGCCGACAAGATCCGCTGCCGGCTCTATTTCGGCCACGCCGACCAGGACGGGTCGATGACCGCCGAGCAGATCGCCGAACTCGACCGGACGCTGAAGGCGGCCGGCGTTCGCTATGCCGCCGAGCTCTACACGGGCGCGCTGCACGGCTACACGATGCCCGACCTGCCGGTCTACAACCGCGAGGCCGCCGAGAGGCATTGGCAGCGCCTCCTCGGCCTGTTCGCCGAAACATTGCAGGCGTAGTTCCCTTTTCCCGGCGGCGAGCCGCCCCGATCCGCGCCTTGCGCCGGGGCGGGTTTCGTGTATATTCCGCGCCTTCGCGCTCCTTGCCGGCATGGTGCCGGCTATGCCCGATCCGCATTCCGGCCCCGCCGGAGCGGTTCGGGAAGAGACAAGCCATAGGGAGTCAGAATGCCGTTTTACGAGTGCGTGTTCATCGCGCGCCAGGATCTCGCCGGCCCGCAGGCCGAGGCCCTGGCCGACCAGTTCGCCGAGCTGGTGGCCGCCCAGGGCGGCAAGGTCGCCAAGCGCGAATATTGGGGCCTGCGCAACCTGGCCTACCGGATCAAGAAGAACCGCAAGGGCCATTATGTGCTGTTCAATCTCGACGCGCCGCCCGCGGCGGTGCGCGAGCTCGAGCGGCAGATGGGCATCAACGAGGATGTGATCCGCTATCTCACCGTGCGCGTCGAAGCGCACGAGGAGGGACCTTCCGCCATCCTGCAAAGCCGCAACCAGCGCGACGACCGGGATCGTGACCGCGACCGCGACCGTCCACGCCGCGACGGGGATGACCGTCCGCGCCGCGACGATGGCGACAGGCCGCGCCGCGAGGGCGGATTCGGCAGGCCGCCGCGCGCCGCCGAGCCGGTGCCGGGAGCCGAGCCATGAGCATGCGCCCCGAGGGACGTTCCGGCGAAGGAAGGATGGGCGACCGAGGCGGTTCGCGCGGGCCGCGCGCAGGCGGGGGCGGCGCGCGCCGTCCGTTCTTCCGTCGGCGCAAGACCTGCCCGTTCTCGGGCGAGGGCGCGCCCAAGATCGACTACAAGGACGTGAAGCTGCTCCAGCGCTTCATCTCCGAGCGCGGCAAGATCGTGCCCAGCCGCATCACGGCGGTATCGGCCAAGAAGCAGCGCGAGCTCGCCCAGGCGATCAAGCGCGCCCGCTTCCTCGGCCTGGTGCCCTACGTGCTGAAGTGAGCGGGGAGGACGTGCGATGGACGTGATCCTGCTCGAACGGATCGAACAGCTCGGCCAGATGGGCGACGTGGTCAAGGTGAAGAACGGCTACGCGCGCAACTACCTGCTGCCGCAGAAGAAGGCGCTGCGCGCGACCAAGGAAAACCAGGCGCGGTTCGAATCGCAGCGCGCTCAGCTCGAGGCGATGAACCTGAAGCGCCGCGAGGAGGCCGAGGCTTTCGCCGCGCGCATGCAGGGTCTGTCGGTGCTGATCGTGCGCCAGGCGGCCGAGGGCGGCTCGCTCTACGGCTCGGTCAGCGGCCGCGACGTGGCCAGCGCGATCAAGGAGGCCGGTTTCACGGTCGAGCGCCGTCAGGTGCTGCTCGACACGCCGTTCAAGAATCTCGGCAGCTATCCGGTGCGGGTGGCGCTGCATCCCGAGGTATCGGTGACCGTGACGGTCACCATCGCGCGCTCGCAGGAGGAGGCGGTGCGCACCGCCGACCTGCTCGACCAGCCGCCGCCCGCGGAGCTGGCCCCCGCGGCGCCGGACGGCGCGCCACCGCCGCCGGCCGCCTAAATCAGTCGTTCGCCCCTTTGAGGGCCGCGATCAGGGCGTCGGCCACCTGATCGGTGGTGGCGGTTCCGCCGAGATCGCGCGGCAGCGCCCTGCCCGCCGCCGTCACCCGCTCAATCGCTTCCATCAGCCTTCGGGCCGCCCGGCCTTCGCCGAGATGATCGAGCATGAGCACGGCCGACCACAGCGCGCCGAGCGGGTTGGCGATGCCTTGGCCCGCGATATCGAAGCCCGATCCGTGCACCGGTTCGAACATCGACGGGCCGCGCCGTTCGGGGTCGATATTGCCCGACGCGGCGAGGCCGATGCTGCCGGCGAGCGCGGCGGCGAGATCGCTCAATATGTCGGCGTGCAGATTGGTCGCCACGATCACGTCGAGGCTTTTGGGCGCGCGCACCATGCGCACGGTCATCGCGTCGACCAGCATCCTGTCGGTGGCGATGTCGGGGAAGTCGCGCCCGACCTCGGCAAAGATTTCGTCCCACATCACCATGCCGTGGCGTTGCGCGTTCGATTTCGTCACCAGCGTGAGCAGCCGGCGCGGACGGGTGCGTGCGAGGCCGAAGGCGAAGCGCATGATCCGCGTCACGCCCGCGCGCGTGAACACCGAGACGTCGAGACCGACCTCTTCGCCCAGCCCGCGATGGACGCGCCCGCCCGCGCCGGCATACTCGCCCTCGGAGTTCTCCCGCACCACGATCCAATCGAGATCGCCTGGACCGACACCGGCGAGCGGCGAGCGCAGCCCGGGCAGAATGCGCGCGGGCCGGACATTGGCGTATTGATCGAGGCCCTGGCAGATGGCGAGGCGCAGGCCCCACAGCGTGACATGGTCGGGGATCCGGGGATCGCCGACCGCGCCGAAAAAGATCGCGTCGAAGGCGCGCAGCCGCTCGACCCCGTCCTCGGGCATCAACCGGCCGGTGGCGCGCCAATGCGCCGAGCCCCAGGGCAGCGTCTCGAACTGGAGGCGAAGACCGGGCTCGGCGGCGGCCAGCGCGTCGAGCACGCGAAGTCCGGCGGCGATGACTTCGATGCCGATGCCGTCGCCCGGAATGGCAGCGATGCGATGGGAGCCCAAATCCCCTCCTTGCCGCCACCGATAGCATCCGCCCCCGGCCCAGTCCAGGCGGGGGCTGAGCCCCTACGCGTCCTCCTCGACCCTTTCGAGCGGCTGCGGCTCGAACCAGCGCTGGGCGATCAGCGTCGGCACGATCGCGCTGCCGATCACCACGGTCGCCAGCATCGTGTATTGGCCGCGGTCAACGCTTGCGTGGCGGAGCGATGCGGAAGAGTATGCCGCCCGCCCGGGGATGGGAGAGGCGCGATGGTGGAGATCGTCAATCACGGCATATTCCTGGGCACCAAGGCGGCGCGGCTCGCCCTCCTCGACGGCGAGGGACGGGTGCTCGACCGGGCGACCGGCTGCCTGGTCGAGGAGGCCGACGGAGTCTATCTGTACGCGACCTGGCACGCGGTCACGGGACGCGACTTCGTCCGGCCCGAAATCGCGCGCACGCCGCCGCCCGCGGCGGTCGGCATCGAATGCCTGGATTCGCGCGCCCGCGCCTCGGCCCTGTTCAATCTGCTCGGCGAGACCGAAGTAGTTGCGCTGTACGACGCGGGAGGACGGCCGGCCTGGACGCAGGAAGCCGCCGAACGGCCGCATCCGGCGCTTGCCGGCGGCGAGCCGCGCTGTCCGGCGACGGTCGATCTGGTCGCCCTCAAGATCGAGATCGGCTCGGCCGAGAAGGCAACCCATTCGATCGGGCGCGGTCTGGTGATGAAATACACGCCCGAAGTCGGCGCCCGGATCACCGTGGTCGGCTTTCCGCACGGCTACGGCGCGATCTTCGCGGACAGTTCGGCGCCGGTCTTTCTCGAGCGCGGCATCGTCGCTAACCGCCTGCTCGGCCCCGGCGCGATCCTGTGCGAGGGCGGCTGCCCGCGCGGCCTACCCGGCGCGCCCGTGTTCGTGAACCATCTCGGCAAATGGTGGCTCTACGGAATCTATGCCGGGGATTTCGCCGCCGACGGCGAGGCGCGGACCGGCGCGAACGGGAACGGCGGCGCCTCGTCGCTGGGCCTGATCCTCGACCTTCTGCATGCCCGCGGCCTGCTGCAAGGCAAGGTGGAGTGAGCGCCGCCTAATCCTCGGAATCGGCCCGCCGCATCCGCTTGGCTTTCGAGCGGCGGCGTTTGTCCTCGCGGCGGCCCTGTTTCTCCGCCGCCGGCACCCGGGTCGCGCGGCGCGGGACGGGTGGGGCGGCGGCACGGCGGAGCAGATCGACCAGCTTCTGGCGTGCCTCGGCGCGGTTGCGCTCCTGCGAGCGTTGCCCGCGCGCGACGATGACCAATGTCCCGTCCGCGCTCAGGCGGCGCCCGGCAAGCCGGACCAGCCGTGCGCGCATCTCTGCCGGCAATGCCAGCGCGCGGTCGATGTCGAGGCGGAGCTGGACCGCCGTCGCCACCTTGTTCACGTTCTGCCCGCCCGGACCCGGCGAGCGCACGAAACGCTCTTCGACCGCGTGCTCTTCGAGCCGGATGGTGGGTGTGACGCGGATCATCGCGCTAGGTTAGCATCCCCTCGGCCGGGCACCAGACTCGTCCTTCGACTGATCCCTCGCTGGCGCATGGCGGCCGCGCGGGAAATGCGACCAATCGACACTGGCGCCGAGCGCGCACGGTCGGTAGAGTTTGGTCCATGAACCCGCCCTTCCTGAGCTTCGTGCGGAAGCTGGTCCGCTGCGGCCGGCTGACCGTGATCGACGCCAACGGAGAGACGCACATTTTCGAGGGCGAGCCGGTCGCCGGCCTGGCCCCGGTCACGGTGCGGTTGCACGACAGGCGGCTGCATTGGCGGCTGGCCATCCGCCCGGCCCTGGCGGTGGGCGAGGCCTATATGGACGGCACGCTGACCGTCGAGCAGGGCACGCTCTACGACTTCATCGCGCTGGCCAGCGAGAATCTTCACCGCGCCGATCCGCGCTTTTCGCCCGGCGAACGCCTATACGCCCTGCTGCGCCGATTCCAGCAATGGAATCCGGTGCGCAACGCCAAGCGCAACGTCGCGCACCATTACGACCTGTCGGACCAGCTCTACGCCCTGTTCCTCGACAAGGACCGGCAATATTCCTGCGCCTATTTCGCCGAGCCGGACATGTCGATCGACGATGCGCAGGAGGCGAAGAAGCGGCACATCCTGTCCAAGCTGCTCCTGAAGCCCGGCCAGCGCGTGCTCGACATCGGCAGCGGCTGGGGCGGGCTCGCGCTCTCAATTGCCCGCGCGGCCGACGTGGAGGTGACCGGGATCACGCTCTCCGAGGAGCAGCTCAAGGTGGCGCAGCGCCGTGCCGCCGAGGAGCAGCTCGCGCACCGGGTGCGCTTCCTGCTCTGCGACTACCGCCAGGCGACCGGCCAGTTCGACCGTATCGTGTCGGTGGGCATGTTCGAGCATGTGGGCGTCGGCTTCTACCGCGCCTTCTTCGAGACCCTGCGCGACCGGTTGACCGAGACCGGGGTGGCGCTGCTGCATTCGATCGGCCGCGCGCACGGACCGGGCGCGACCAATCCTTGGATCCGCAAATACATCTTCCCCGGCGGCTACACGCCGGCGCTGTCCGAGGTGCTGCCGGAGGTCGAGCGCAGCGGGTTGTATGTAACCGACATCGAACTTTTGCATCCGCACTATGCCGACACGCTGCGCGCCTGGCGAAACCGCTTCGTCAGCCACTGGGCGGAAGCGGCCAAGCTGTACGATGAGCGGTTCTGCCGGATGTGGGAGTTCTATCTGGCCGGCGCCGAAGCCGCGTTCCGCCACCAGGGCCAGATGGTGTTCCAGATGCAGATGGCGAAGAAGGCATCCAGCGTGCCGCGCACGCGCGACTATATCTCCGCCTCGGAGCGGACGCTGGCGGGCATGCGCGCCTGACGGCGCGCCCGGCCGCCGAGTCCTTCCCCGCAATCCTCGCAATCCACAGGCGCATTATCACTCCGATGCGCGCGCGCTTCTGCTAGCATCGCTCCATGCTCAAGCCGGTTCCCGCCATCCTCGCCTCGGATCTTCCGGTGCGCACGCCGCCGCACAATTTCGAGGCGGAGCAGGCCCTCCTCGGCGCGATCCTGATGAATAACCGCGCGATCGAGCGCGTCTCCGAATTCCTGCGGGCGGAGCATTTTGCCGAACCGCTGCACGGCCGCATCTTCGCCGCCTGCCTGCTGCTGACCGGCAAGAGCCAGATCGCCAATCCGATCACCCTGAAGACCTGGCTGGCCGACGATCCCGACCTGGCCGCGCAGGGCGGCGACGCCTATCTCGCCCGGCTGGCCGGCGCGGCCGCCACCATCATCAACGCGACCGACTACGGGCGGCTGATCTACGACCTGCATCTGCGCCGCGAGCTGATCGCGCTCGGCGAGGAGATGGTCAACGAGGCCTTCAAACCCGATGCGGGCGAGAGCGCCACCGACCAGATCGAGGGCGCCGAGACCAAGCTCTACGAGTTGGCCACGGCGGGCGTGCAGGAGGGCGGCTTCCGGAGCTTCAAGGACAGCGTGATCGGGGCCATCGAGCAGGCCGAGGCGGCGCACAAGCGCGAGGGCAGGCTGTCCGGCGTGACCACCGGCCTGCGCGACCTCGACCGCAAGCTCGGCGGCTTGCACGCCTCCGACCTGGTGATCCTGGCCGGGCGCCCGAGCATGGGCAAGACCTCGCTCGCCACCAATATCGCGGTCAACGCCGCGCGCGCTTTGCGCCAGGAAGTGGACGAGCACGGCCAGAAGAAGACGGTGGAAGGCGCGATCGTCGCCTTCTTCTCGCTGGAGATGTCGGCCGAGCAGCTCGCCACTCGCGTCCTCGCCGAGCGCGCCGAGATTCCCTCGCACAAGGTGCGCCAGGGCGAGCTTTCGCATGCCGAGTTCCAGCGTCTGGTCGATGCCCAGTCCGAGCTGCATCTGCTGCCGCTCTATATCGACGATACGCCGGCGCTGTCGGTCTCGGCGGTGCGCACGCGGGCGCGGCGGCTGGCGCGCACCCAGGGTCTCGGGCTGATCGTGATCGACTATCTCCAGATGCTCGCGCCCGGCGCCGCCAAGCGCCACGAGAACCGGGTGCAGGAGATTTCCGACATCACCCGCGCGCTGAAGTCGCTGGCCAAGGAGCTGGAGGTTCCGGTGCTCGCGCTCTCGCAGCTCTCGCGCGCGGTCGAGCAGCGCGAGGACAAGCGGCCGCAGCTCGCGGATTTGCGCGAATCGGGCTCGATCGAGCAGGACGCCGACGTGGTCATGTTCATCTACCGCCAGGAATACTATCTCCAGCGCGACAAGCCGGAGGACGGCACGCCCGAGCTGGCCGAGTGGCAGGAGGAGATGGAGCGCGTGCACAACATCGCCGAGGTGATCGTCGGCAAGCAGCGCCACGGGCCGGTGGGCACGATCAAGCTGTTCTTCAGCGGCGAATACACCAAGTTCTCCGACCTCGACGAGCGGCACGACGCCGACAGCCCGGGCGAGTGACGGCGCGCGCCCCATGCCGGAACCGCCGCGCGCGGGCGCCACGCTCACCGTCGATCTCGACGCGATTTGCGCGAACTGGCGCCGGCTGGCGGCGATGCTGCGCCCGGGCGCGAACTGCGCCGCCGTGGTCAAGGCCGACGCCTATGGATGCGGCGCGATCCAGGTCGCGCCCGCGTTGCTCGCGGCCGGCTGCCGGCGCTTCGGCGTCGCCTCGCTCGACGAAGGACTGGCGCTGGCGCCGCTGCTACGCGATGCCGATATCCTGGTCTTTTCGGGACCGCTACCTGGCACCGAAGCGGAATACACCGCGCGGCGGCTGATTCCGGTGCTGAATTCGCCGGCGCAGGCGGCGGCCTGGGTCGAACTCGCGCGCAAGCTCGATCGCCGCCTGCCCGCCGTATTGCATGTCGATACCGGGCTGACCCGTCTCGGCTTCGGACTCGAGGAGGCGCGCGCGTTGGCCGAAGACAATGCGCTCCGTGCCGCGATCGACATCCAGCTCGTGATGAGCCACCTCGCCTGCGCGGAGGAGCCGGCGCATCCCATGAATGCCTCTCAGTTGGCCGCGTTCCGAGCCGCGCGCGCATTCCTACCCGGCGTAGAGGGCAGTCTGGCCGCCTCGTCCGGCATTTTCCTGGGCGCGGATTGGCACGCCGACTGGGCCCGTCCGGGGGCCGCCCTGTACGGGATAAATCCGACGCCGAACAAGCCCAATCCGATGCGCCAAGTGGTTCATCTGCAAGGGGAAATCGTCCAAGTCCGCGAGATTGACGCAGGCAGGACCGTCGGTTACGGTGCGACCTGGCGCGCGCCGGGCAAGGCCCGGCTCGCCACCGCCGCCCTGGGCTATGCCGATGGACTGCCACGCACGTTGAGCAATCGCGGCGCCGCCTATTTGGGAGATACGCGCGTGCCGATCGTGGGCCGCGTGTCGATGGATCTGACCGTGTTCGACGTGACCCAGGCACCGCCCGAACTCGCCCGGCCGGGCGCGATGCTCGACCTGATCGGGCCGCGGCTCGTGGTGGACGAGGTTGCGGAGACGGCCGGCACCATCGCTTACGAGCTGATGACCGGATTGGGCCAGCGCTTGCGCCGCGTGTACGTCGGGGCCGGCGCGCGATGAATTTCGTCGCCGGGGTCGGACGGCTGTTCCTCGCCTTCCTATGGCATACCGGGCATCTGGCGATTTTCACCGCGGCCGCGCTTTCGCACAGCGTCCGGCCGCCGATCTTCGGCCGGCTCATCGTCCGCCAGCTGATTGAGATCGGCTATTTCTCGCTGCCCGTGGTCGGGCTCACCGCGATCTTCACCGGCATGGTCCTGGCGCTGCAAAGCCACACCGGCTTCGCCGGATTCGCCGCCGAGAGCGCGGTGGCGACGGTGGTGGTGCTGTCGATGACGCGCGAACTCGGTCCCGTGCTCGCGGGCCTGATGGTGGCGGGGCGGATCGGCGCGGCGATGGCCGCCGAGATCGGTACCATGCGGGTGACGGAGCAGATCGACGCCCTCGTCACGCTCTCGACCAATCCCTACAAGTACCTGGTCGCTCCGCGCGTGATCGCCGCCGTGGTGGCGCTGCCGCTCCTGGTCATCGTCGATGACGCGATCGGCGTGTTCGGCGGGTTCCTGGTCAGCGTCTACAATCTCGGCTACAACCCCTCCACCTATATCAACAGCTCGTGGGACGCGCTGAAGACGGTCGACGTTCTGTCCGGGCTGGTGAAGGCCGCCACCTTCGGTTTCATCATCGCGCTGATGGGCTGCTACAACGGCTACAATTCGAGGGGCGGCGCGCAGGGGGTCGGCCAGGCGACGACCAACGCGGTGGTCTCCGCCTCGATCCTGATCCTGACCTTCGACTATGTCCTCACCGCCCTGTTCTTCAACCGATGAGCGCGATCCCCAAAATCCGCATGCGCGACCTGCACAAGCGCTTCGGCGCCAAGCCGGTGCTCGACGGGGTGAGCGCCGAGATCGCGGCCGGCGAATCCTTCGTCATCATCGGCGGCTCCGGCTCGGGCAAGTCGGTGACCATCAAATGCATCCTCGGGCTGCTGCACCCCGATTCGGGCAGCATCGAGATCGACGGAATCGAGACGGTAGGATTGCACGGGCGCGCGCGCGACGAGCTGATGCGCAAGTTCGGCATGCTGTTCCAGGGCGGCGCGCTGTTCGATTCGCTGCGCGTGTGGGAGAACGTGGCCTTCGGCCTGATCCAGGGCCGGCGCATGGAGGCGGCCAAGGCGCGCGAGCGGGCGCTGGAGACGCTGGCCCAGGTCGGGCTGGGGGCCGATGTCGGGGCGCTGTGGCCGGCGGAGCTTTCGGGCGGCATGCAGAAGCGGGTGGCGCTGGCCCGCGCCATCGCCGCGCGGCCCGAGATCATCTTCTTCGACGAGCCGACCACCGGTCTCGACCCGATCATGGCCGACGTGATCAACGATCTGATCGTGAAATGCGTGAAGGAATTGGGCGCGACCGCGGTCTCGATCACGCACGACATGCATTCGGCGCGCAAGATCGGCGATCGGATGGCGATGATCTATGGCGGCAAGCTGATCTGGGTGGGCCGCACCGCCGAGATCGACACGACCGACAATCCCTATGTCCAGCAGTTCGTCCACGGCCGCGCCGACGGACCGATCCGCATGGAGGTGCGGGGATGACGCGCGCTCGGCAGGGCGGCGCCTGAGATGGCCAAGATAACCGCCCGCTATGTCTGCCAGGAATGCGGCGCCGCGACCTCGCGCTGGGCCGGACGCTGCGATTCCTGCGGCGCGTGGAACAGCATCGTCGAGGAGGCGCCGCGCGAATCTCCGCCCAAGGGGCTCGGCGCGGGCAAGGGCAAGCGCATCGAGCTGGTGCCGCTCGACGGCGCGGCCGAGCCGCCGGCCCGCCGGCTCGCCGGCATTCCCGAGCTCGACCGGGTGTGCGGGGGCGGGCTGGTGCCTGCCTCGGCGCTGCTGATCGGCGGCGATCCGGGCATCGGCAAGTCGACGCTGCTCCTTCAGGCGGCGGCCGGAATCGCGGCGGCCGGCGATGCCTGCGTCTATATCTCGGGCGAAGAGGCGGTCGAGCAGGTGCGGCTGCGCGCGCGGCGTCTCGGCCTCGCCGCCTCGCCGGTCCTGCTCGCCTCCGCGACCAATCTGCGCGACATCGTGGCCAGCCTCGAATCGGGCACGGCGCCCGCCGTGGCGGTGATCGATTCGATCCAGACCATCTATCTCGACACGCTCGATTCCGCGCCCGGCACGGTCGCGCAGCTGCGCGCCTGCACCGCCGAGCTGGTCCGCCTCGCCAAGCGGCGCGGCTTCACCCTGTTCCTGGTCGGCCATGTGACCAAGGAGGGACAGATCGCCGGCCCGCGGGTGATCGAGCACATGGTCGACGCGGTGCTCTATTTCGAGGGCGAGCGCGGGCACCGGTTCCGCATCCTGCGCGCGGTCAAAAACCGGTTCGGACCGACCGACGAGATCGGTGTGTTCGCGATGACCGACGCCGGCCTGATCGGCGTGCCCAATCCATCCGCCCTGTTCCTCGCCGAGCGGCGCGGCAATGTCGCCGGCGCCTGCGTGTTCGCCGGAGTCGAGGGCACGCGCCCGATGCTGATGGAGATCCAGGCCCTGGTCGCGCCGGCGACGGCGGGAACGCCGCGGCGCGCCGTGGTCGGCTGGGACGTGGGGCGGCTGGCTATGCTGCTCGCCGTGCTCGATGCGCGCTGCGGCCTTGCGCTGGGCGGCAATGACGTTTATCTGAACGTGGCCGGCGGCGTGCGCATCGGCGAGCCCGCCGCCGATCTCGCGGTGGCGGCGGCATTGGTGTCTTCGGCGATGGGCGTCCCGGTCGCGGCCGACATGGTGGTGTTCGGCGAGATCGGCCTTTCCGGCGAGGTGCGCGCGGTGGGCCAGGACGAGGCCCGCCTAAAGGAGGCCGCCAAGCTCGGCTTCGCCCGCGCACTCGCCCCGGCCGGCGCGCGCGCGGCGCGCGACGGAACCGAGGCCGCGATCGCGGCCCGGCGCATCGGCCATGTGCAGGACCTGGTGGACATGTTCGGGCGCGGAGCGGAGCCAAGCGTGAGCGGACGAGTCCCGCGGTGAACACCGCCGACATCGTGGTGCTCGTCGTGCTGATCGCCTCGGGCGTGTTCGCCCTGGTGCGCGGTTTCGTCCACGAGGTTCTGGCGGTGACCGGCTGGGTGCTGGCCCCGCTCGCCGCCTTCTGGGCGGTGCGCCGGGTGCCCGCCGTGCACGAGTTCGCCCACCGCTTCGTCGCCAAGGATTGGATCGCCGATATCGGCGCCGGGGTGGCGATCTTCCTGGTCGTGCTGATCTGTCTGTCGATCATCACCCATGCGGTGGCGCGCCGGGTGCAGCGCAGCGCGCTCGGCTCGGTCGACCGCGTGCTCGGTTTCGGCTTCGGGCTGGTGCGCGGCCTGGTCCTGTGCAGCCTCGCCTACATGGTCGTGGTGTGGATGCTGCCCACGCCGCCCGACATGATCCGCGACGCCAAGACGCTCCCGCTGGTGCAGCGCTGCGCCGCCCTGATCCAGGCGCTGGTGCCCGAGCATCTCGCCTTGGTCGAGGAGAAGGCCAAGGAGGCGGCGCAGGCGGCGGAGGAGCTGAAGCAGGGCAAGGACGCGCTCGACGAGTTCAACAAGCTTCAGCAGCCCCAGCCCCAGGCTCCCGCGCAGGGCGACGCCGCCAAGCTGCCCAATGTGGACAGCAAGGCGCTCGAACGGCTGATCGAGAACACCAATGGCAAATGAGTCGGCAAGGATGATCCGCCCGAGCGACGACGACCATCCGCGCGAGGAATGCGGCGTGTTCGGCATCGCGTGCCACCCGGACGCGGCATCGCACACCGCGCTCGGGCTGCACGCGCTTCAGCATCGCGGTCAGGAGGCGGCCGGCATCGTCGCTTGCGACCGCGGCCAGTTCCACTCGCATCGCGGCCAGGGCCAGGTCGGCGACAATTTCGGCAACGAGGCGGTGATCCGCAAGCTGCCCGGCTCGCTCGCCATCGGCCATGTCCGCTACGCCACCACCGGCGAGACCGCGCTGCGCAACGTCCAGCCGCTGTTCGGCGATTTCGAGTTCGGCCCGCTCGCGCTCGCCCATAACGGCAACCTGACCAACGGGCTCGCCTTGCGCCGGCAGCTGGTGCGGCGGGGCTGCCTGTTCCAGTCGACCACCGACACCGAGGTGATCATCCACCTGATCGCGATCAGCCTCTATTCGACGGTCGAGGACCGGGTGATCGACGCGCTGCGCCAGGTGGAGGGCGCCTATTCGCTGGTGGTGCTGACCGGGGATTCGGTGATCGGCGTGCGCGATCCGCTCGGCATCCGCCCGCTCGTTCTCGGCCGGCTGCCGGGCGGTGCCTGGATCGTCGCTTCGGAGAGCTGCGCCCTCGACATCGTCGGCGCGGAGTTCGTGCGCGATGTCGAACCGGGCGAGCTGGTGATCCTGAACGAATCCGGCATCCGCAGCGTCAAGCCGTTCGTGGCGCAGCGCCAGCGCTTCTGCATCTTCGAATATGTATATTTCGCGCGCCCCGACAGCGTGGTCGAAGGCGCCGATGTCTACGAAGCGCGCAAGCGCATCGGCCGCGAGCTCGCCCGCGAGGCCCCGGTGGCGGCGGACATGGTGATCCCGGTGCCGGACTCGGGCGTCCCGGCGGCGCTCGGCTTCGCCGCCGAGGCCGGTCTGCCCTTCGAGTTGGGCATCGTGCGCAATCATTATGTCGGGCGCACCTTCATCGAACCGACCGATTCGATCCGCCATCTCGGCGTCCGGCTGAAACACAATGCGAACCGCAGCCAGCTCGCGGGCAAGCGCGTGGTGCTGGTCGACGATTCGATCGTGCGCGGCACCACCTCGACCAAGATCGTGGCGATGGTGCGCAACGCCGGCGCGCGCGAGGTGCATATGCGCGTCTCCAGCCCGCCGACCACGCATTCCTGCTACTACGGGATCGACACGCCGGAGCGCAGCCAGCTGCTCGCCGCCGCCCACGACGTGGCCCAGATGGCGCGCCTGATCGGCGTCGACTCGCTCGCCTTCGTGTCGATCGACGGGCTTTACCGCGCGGTCGGCGAGCCCGGCCGCGACCCGGCCCGGCCGCGCTATTGCGACGCCTGCTTCACCGGCGACTATCCGGTCGCGCTCACCGACCAGGGCCAGGGGCGCGAGAATTACGCGCTCAGCTTCATGACCGAGGGACACTGAGCCGATGGCGGAAGGCCGGCTGGCCGGCCGCGTCGCGCTGATCACCGGAGCCTCGCGCGGCCTGGGCGCGGCGCTGGCCCTGCGCTTCGCCGCCGAGGGCGCGCGCGTGGTGCTGGTCGCGCGCACCGAGGGCGGGCTCACCGAAGTGGACGACGCGATCCGCGCGCAAGGCGGCGCCGCCACCCTGGTGCCGCTCGACCTCGCCGAACAGGACGCGATCGATCGGGTCGGGCTCGCGCTCTATCAGCGCTTCGGCCGGCTCGACATATTGGTGGGCAACGCCGCCTTGCTTGGATCGCTCAGCCCGGCCGGACATTTCCAGCCCGCCGACTGGAACGAGGTGATGGCGGTGAACCTGACCGCGAACTGGCGGCTTCTCCGCAGCTTCGACCAGCTGCTGCGCCAGTCCGACGCGGGGCGCGCGATCTTCGTCACCTGTGCCCAGGCACGCGCGCACATTCCCTATTGGGGCGCCTTCGCCGCGAGCAAGGCCGCGCTGGAAACGGTGGCGCTCACCTGGGCGGCCGAGGTCGGGCGGATCACCCGGCTACGGGTGAACCTGGTCGATCCCGGCCCGATGCGCACCGGTCTGCGCGCGCAGGCGTTTCCGGGCGAGGACCCGGCCACGCTGCCCGACCCCAGGACGCGCGCCGAGGCTTTCGTCGAGCTCGCCGCGCCGGAATGCACGCGCAACGGTACGCTGATTTCGGCGGCTTGATCTGGATCGAACCGCGCGCGGCGCGGAACACCTATGCTTCGGCTTCCGCTTGCCAAGGAGCCGGGCTTGAACTATGAAATTGATAATCATTCGCATCCAAAAACCCGGGATGCCCGTGGGTTAGTGGACTAGGCGCATGCTGGCCACCGCGATCGTCGTGTTCCGCGAGACGCTCGAAGCCGCCCTGGTGGTCGGCATCGTGCTGGCGGCCAGCCGCGGCGTGGCGCGGCGCGGACTGTGGGTGGGAGCCGGGGTCACGCTCGGCATCCTCGGCGCGCTGCTTGTCGCGGGCTTCGCGGGCGCGCTGGCCGAAGCGCTCGAGGGCATCGGCCAGGAGCTGTTCAACGCCACCATCCTGTTCGCGGCCGTGATCATGCTCGGCTGGCACAATGTCTGGATGCGCCGCCACGGCCAGGAACTGGCGGGCGACGCGAAGCGGATCGGGCGCGACGTGCTCGCCGGCACGCAGCCGCTCTATGCGTTGGCCGCGGTCTGCGCGATCGCGGTGCTGCGCGAGGGTTCCGAGACCGTGCTGTTCCTGTACGGCATCGCGGTGGCCTCGGGCAGCGCGGGCATCGATATGGCGGTGGGCGGCGTGCTCGGTCTAGCCGCCGGGGTGGCGACCGGCACCGTGATCTTCCTCGGTCTGCTGGCGATCCCGCTGCGTCACCTGTTCCGCGTGACCAGCTGGCTGATCCTGCTGCTGGCCGCCGGTCTGGCCTCGCAGGGCGCGGCCTTCCTGGTACAGGCCGACCTGCTGCCGCCGCTCGGCAACGCGGTGTGGGACACTTCCGCGATCCTCACCGAGCAGAGCTGGTTCGGGCTGGTGTTGCACGTCCTCGTCGGATATACCGCGCAGCCCGCGGGCATCCAGCTCGTCTTCTATCTGCTGACCCTGATCGTGGTCGGCTCGCTGATGATGCTGATGGGCCGCGCGCCGGCACATTCCGCCGCGACTCCCCGGCGCAAGAGCGCCTAGGGTTCGATCCGCGGAAGCTCAGTCCTTGGCGCTGAGCTTGTCGACCTCGGCCACCTCCTCGGCCGACAGTTTCCACTCCGCCGCCTTGACGTTCTGTTCCACCTGCTCGGGCTTGGTCGCGCCGGCGATGATGCTGGCCACGACGGGCTTGGCCGCGAGCCAGGCGAAAGCGAGCTCGAGCAGACTCCGGCCGCGCGCCGCGCAGAACTTCTCCAGCTTCGCCACCACCGCCCAGTTCGCCTCGGTCATGTAGCGGTTGCCGAGCCCGCCCATGCTCTTGCTGGCGAAGCGGGCGTCGGGCGGCAGGGCCGCGCCTTTCCTGTATTTGCCCGAAAGCAGGCCGGCGGCGAGCGGAAAATAGGGCAATAGGCCGAGCCCGTGCGCTTCCATCGCGGGGACCAGCTCGCGCTCGATCCCGCGCACCAGCAGGCTGTATTCGTCCTGGCAGGCGACGAAGCGCGCGCCGCGCGCGCGCCTGGCGATCCAGTCGGCATCGGCGACCTGCCAGGCGGCATGGTTGGAAAGGCCGATATATCGCACTTTGCCGGTGCGCACGAGATCGTCGAGCGCGGCCAGCGTCTCCTCCATCGGCGCGCGCGGGTCTGGCCAGTGATATTGGTAGAGATCGATCCAGTCGGTGCGCAGCCGGCGAAGGCTTTCCTCGACCGCGCGCAGAATGTAGCCGCGCGAGCCGAACGGCCCGCCGATCGCGCCATGCATCGGCGAGGCGAACTTGGTCGCCAACACCACCTCGGTCCGCCGCTTGCCGAGTATGTGCCCCAGCATCTCCTCCGACTGGCCGTCGTCGTAGGAATCCGCCGTGTCGATCAGGTTGACGCCGAGATCGAGTGCTCGCAGCACCACCTTGCGCGCGGCCTCCACATCGATACGCCAGCCGAAATTGTTGCCGCCCAGCCCGACCAGCGAAACGCGCAGCCCCGAACGCCCCAGATTGCGTAATTCCATCCTCACATCCCTCCGCTAGCGACCGGCCAACGCAGTCTCTGTTCGCCTCGCGCCTATCGGATTTTTCGCCTCTCCTTCGACTGGCGCTTCGCGCTGGCTCAGGACGAGGCGAAGAATGTTTCGAAGGGGAGGCGAACACTGACACGTTTTTTTGCGCCTCACGATCGTACCTCGACCGTCTTCGGCTTCTTGATGTTGAGCCCCTCGACCAGGATGCGGCTCAGCCGCGCCGAAGTGCCGTCGCCGAACATGAAGTCCCAGCGCATCTGCTGGTCCTCGGACTTCAGCTCGGCCCACAGCTCGCCGAACAGGCCGTTGAAAATCTGGTTGAAATGCTCCTCGCCGAGGACGAATTTCGACTTCTCCTGCATCACCGTGCCGACGATGTGCATGAATGTCTTCTTGCCGGTGCCGAAATTCTCGAAGCGGAACAGGATGCGGATCAGCACGGTGTCGGCGAAGCGCCGCCATTGCGGGCTGGAGCGGATCGCCCGCCACATCGCCTCGTCGTCGCCCGAGGGGATGCCGCGGAACATCTCGTCGGCCTCGCCGTTCAGCTCCTCGTAGATCGCCTGGCTGAAGGCGCGCTTGAGAAACTGGTCGATTCCCTCGATCACCGTCTTCGGCATCGGCGCGCCCTTGGCGGCGAACAAATGCGGCAGCCTGCCCACCACCAGGCGCAGCAGGAACCGGCTGCGCCTGGGATCGCGGGTGGATTGCGCCGCCGCCTGCATCTCGGCCGGCAGGCTGGCGATGAAGGTGCGCGTATGTTCCTCGAGCATGCGCTCGACCTCGCGCCCCAACGCCTGGAATTCGGCCGCCTTCCCGGGCGGCACCATCGACAGGAAGGTGTTGATCAGGAAGTTGAACAGTCCTGATTGCGCTTGGGGAAGACGGTTAGGGCCGAGGACAGGGATTGCGCGCCGCCCTCGCCGCCCTTGCGCTCCGCCTCGGCCATCGCCCACGCCCCGATCGCCGTTCCCGCTTCGCCCCGCAGGGACTCGACACCAAATCGGGGACCGGAGCAAGCGGGCAATGCGCGCGCTCAGCTCCGCTTGGCCCAGCGGCCGGCCCGGCCCTCGTCGGCCGCGCGCGCCTCGATCCAGTGCGCGCCGTCGGCCCCCTCCTCCAGCTTCCAGAACGGCGCCTGCGTCTTCAGCCAGTCGGTGAGGAACTCGCAGGCGGCGAAGGCCTCGCCGCGATGCGCGGCGGCGACCGCGACCAGCACGATGCGTTCGCCGGGCAGCAGCCTGCCGTGGCGATGGACGATGGCGACCTCGAGTAGCGGCCAGCGCCGGCGCGCTTCGACCTCGATGGCGGCGAGCTGGCGCTCGGTCATGCCGGGATAATGTTCGAGCGTCATCGCGCGCACGCCGTCGGCCGCGCCGCGCACCAAGCCGACGAAACTCGCGATGCCGCCGATATCGGTGCGTCCGGCGGCGAGCTTCGCCAGCTCGGCCGCCGGATCGAAGTCCTCGCGCTGGACGCGGATCACGGACCGCGCCCTCCGGTCACCGGCGGGAAGAAGGCGACCTCGTCGCTCGCGCGCACCGCGTGCCCGACATCGGCATAGTCCTGGTTCACCGCGGCGCGGATCAGCTTGGGGTTGGCGAAGGCCGCGGCGTGGCCGGGGCTGCGCGTGGCGAGCCAGGCGATGAGCTGCGCCACCGTGGCGACCTCGGCGGGCGGCGCTACTTCCTCCTCGGCCACACCGATGCGGCTGCGCAGCCAGGCGAAGTAGAGCAGCTTCACGTCGCCTGGCCGTTGATGTGCTTGAGCCCCGCGCGCAGATAATCCCAGCCGGTGGCGAGCGTGAGCGCGGCGGCGATCCACAGCAGCACCTCGCCGATATCCTGCGCCGGCAGCCAGCCCGGCGCCGCCGAGCCGACCAGCAGGGTGGGCAGCGCCGCCATCTGCGCCGCCGTCTTCCATTTCGCCAGCCGGTTCACCGGCATGCCGATGCGCAGCTCGGCCAGATACTCGCGCAGGCCCGAGACCAGGATTTCGCGCAGCAGGATCACCAGCGCTGGAAGTACGCTCCACTCGCTGAGCCGGCCGAAGGCGGTGAGCATCAGCAGCGCGGCCGCAACCAGCAGTTTGTCGGCGATCGGGTCGAGGAAGCGGCCCAGACTGGAGACGCTGTTGTCGCGCCGGGCGAAATATCCGTCGAGGAAGTCGGTGATCGCGGCGGCGACGAACAGCAGGCAGGCGAACCAGCGCGCGGCCGGGCCGGCCACGAAGAAGGTGGCGACCAGAAGCGGAATCACCAGGATCCGCGACAGCGTCAGCAGATTGGGAAGGCTGGTCACCTGCGATGTCCCGTTGCGCGGGCGCCCGCCCGGGGCTAGCTCCGCGAGCGCGAGTTTAGTCCCCCGGATGGAAGTGGTCATAGATTTTTTTGGCCAATCCGCGGCTGATTCCCGGCACGCTGGCCAGGTCCTCCAGCCCAGCCTGGCCGACCTCGCGGGGCGAGCCGAACCGGTGCAGCAGCGCCTTCTTGCGCACCCCGCCGATGCCGGCGATCTCGTCGAGCGGCGAGGCGCCGATGGCCTTGGCGCGGCGCGCGCGGTGGCTGCCGATGGCGAAGCGATGCGCTTCGTCGCGCAGGCGCTGGAGGAAATAAAGCAGCGGATCGTTGGGCGGCAGGCCGAAGGGCGGCCGGCCTGGCATGTGGAACCGCTCGCGCCCGGCATTGCGGTCCGGTCCCTTGGCGATGGCGAGCGGCGCGACATTCTCCACGCCCAACTCGGCGAATACCTCCTCGGCAACACCAAGCTGGCCGGGGCCGCCGTCGATCAGCACGAGATCGGGCCAGGCGGTGCGGTCGCCTTCCGCCTCCTCCTTGAGCGCGCGGCGGAAGCGGCGGGTGAGCACCTCGCGCATCATCCCGTAATCGTCGCCCGGCGTCAGTTCGGCGCCCTTGATGTTGAACTTGCGGTACTCGTTCTTCAGGAACCCCTCCGGCCCGGCGACGATCATCGCGCCGACCGGATTGGTGCCCTGGACGTGGCTGTTGTCGTAGACCTCGACCCGTTCGGGCGCGGCGTCGAGCCCGGCCAGCTCGCCCAGCTGCTCGAGCAGCTTGAGCTGGACCGCGCTTTCCGCCATCCGCCGCCCCAACGCCTCGCGCGCATTGTCATAGGCATGCTCGACCAGCTTGCGCCGGTCGCCGCGCCGGGGAGCGGCGATCGCCACGCGCCGGCCCGCCCGCTCGGAGAGCGCGTCGACGAGCAGTGCATCGTCCTCCTCGGCGAGCGGATGCGAGATCAGGATTTCCCGGGGCGGCGTCTTGTCGGCGTAGAACTGGCCGAGGAAC
The DNA here is from genome assembly GCA_030040955.1 of Rhodospirillales bacterium. Classification (GTDB taxonomy): domain Bacteria; phylum Pseudomonadota; class Alphaproteobacteria; order Rhodospirillales; family Magnetospirillaceae; genus JASHSH01. The sequence continues at coordinate 607 of JASHSH010000276.1, read as the reverse complement.
GCCGCCAGGATCTCCTCGGGCGGACGGTCCTGCGCCTGGGCGGGGAAGAAGGCGCGGTTGCCGAAATTGCAGCCGGAGCGGAAGAAGAAGACCTGGATGCAGCACTGCCCGCCGGCCTGATGGAGCGCGATCACGTCGGCCTCGTCGACATCCTGCGGATTGATGTCCTGGCGCGCCTGGATGCGGGCCAGCGCGCGGATGCGGTCGCGAAACATCGCCGCCTCCTCGTAGCGGGTGGCGCCGCTCGCCTCCTCCATGCGCTCGGCGAGGTCGCGCTGCACGGCCTGGCTGTGGCCGGAGATGAAGGCGCGCGCCTGGTCGACCAGCCCTTCGTAATCGTCGCGATCTATGCGTCCGACGCAAGGTGCGCTGCAACGCTTGATCTGATGCAGCAGGCAGGGTCGGGTACGGGCCGCGAACACGGTGTCGGAGCAAGAGCGCAGCAGGAAGGCGCGCTGCATCAGGGAGAGCGTTTCGTTCACCGCCGCCGCCGAGGCGAACGGGCCGAAATATTCTCCCTTACGGCTGCGCGCGCCGCGATGCTTCACGATCTGCGGCCATTCATGGTCGCGCGTGATCAGGATATAGGGGAAGGACTTGTCGTCCC
>JASHSH010000275.1 GCA_030040955.1 Rhodospirillales bacterium | reverse complement strand
TCTCGTGCCGCGCCTCGTCGATGCGCGGCGCCTGGCTGGTTGGACCAATGAACAGGCCGGAGAACAAATAGGACAGCGAGGGATGGCGCTGCCAGCAGACGATCAGGCTCTTGAGCAGGTCGGGGCGGCGCAGAAACGGGCTGTCCACCGGCGCGGCCGCGCCGACCACGACATGGTTGCCTCCGCCGGTGCCGGTGTGGCGGCCGTCGAGCATGAACTTGTCGGTGCCGAGTCGGGAAAGCCGCGCCTGCTCGTAGAGCGTGGTCGTTGTGTCCACGCATCCGCGCCAGCTGTGCGCGGGATGGATGTTGACCTCGATCACGCCGGGGTCGGGCGTCACCTTGATCACGTTCATGCGCCAGTCGGGCGGCGGGGTATAGCCTTCGATCTGGACCGGCAGGCCGAGCTCGGCCGCCGCCGCTTCGACCGCGGTCAGCAGTTCCAGATAATCCTCGAGCACGGCCAGCGGCGGCATGAAGACGCACAGGCGCCCGTCGCGCGGCTCGATCGCCATGGCGGTGCGGATCGACGCGCCTTCGATGAAATTGTGCACCAGCTCCGGCGCGCGATAGGGATTGTCGCCGACCCGCCGATAGACCTGCATGAACTCGTCCGGGTCGGGCAGCGGATCGCGCTCGACGAACGGGTCGGTCGGGATGATCCGCGGATAGGCGGCGGGCGGTATCCAGGGCAGGCCTTGCAGCGGCAGGCGAAATCCGATCGGCGAATCGCCCGGCATCAGGAACAGCCGGTTGCGCCGGAACCGCCATTTCTCGCTCACCCAACCGGACCCGGCGCGCGCGTTCCAGCGCTGGATCGGGAGGACGTAGCCGACGGGCCGCCCCAGTCCGCGCTCGAACACGCGCGCCATGCGCGCCCGTTCCTCGGCATCCTCGAGCTTCGAATCGATGGGATCGACATTCTCGGGAAGCTGCGCCTCCTTGCCGATCCAATGCACCGGATCTTCGTAGGCCGGTGCTACGAAATCCGCATCGATCCCGAGCCGGCGCGCGATCCCGTCCGCGACCGATTCGGCGGCGCCCGCGTTCGCCCGCGCCGACGGCGCCTCGCTGGCGAACAGCGCCGCGTTGCGCCACACCGGCTTGCCGTCGCGCCGCCAGTAGAGCGAGAAGCTCCACCGCGGCAGGCTTTCGCCGGGATACCACTTGCCTTGCCCGTGATGCAGGAACCCGCCCGGCGCGAATTTGTCGCGCAGGCGATGGATGAGCTGGTCCGCGCGCATGCGTTTGGTCGGGCCGACCGCGGCCGTGTTCCATTCCGCCGACTGGTAATCGTCGATCGACACGAAGGTCGGCTCGCCGCCCATGGTCAGGCGCACATCCTGGTCGGCGAGGTCCTCGTCCACGCGCTCGCCGAGCGTGTCCAACGCGCGCCAGGCCTCGTCGGAGAAGGGATAGGTGACGCGCGGCTTCTCGGCCAGGCGGGTGACCTTCATCTCGAAGCCGAATTCGACCTCGGACTCGTCGACCCCGCCGGCGATCGGCGCGGCGGAGCCGTAATGCGGCGTGGCGGCGAGCGGCAGATGGCCCTCGCCCGCGAGCAGGCCGGAGGTGGGGTCGAGTCCGATCCAGCCCGCGCCCGGCAGATAGACCTCGCACCAGGCGTGCAAGTCGGTGAAGTCGTGGTCGGTGCCGCTGGGCCCGTCCAGCGCCTTCAGATCGTGCTTGAGCTGGATCAGATAGCCGGAGACGAAACGCGCGGCCAGGCCGAGGTGACGCAATACCTGGACCAGCAGCCAGCCGGTGTCGCGGCACGAGCCGCGCGCCAGAGCGAGCGTCTCGTCCGGCGTCTGCACGCCCGGCTCCATGCGGATGACATAGCCGATCTCGCGCCGCAGCCGCTGGTTCAGCTCGACCAGGAAGTCCACCGTGCGCGTCCTTGCGCGCGGGATGGTGGCGAGGAAGGTCTGCAACCGCGGCTTGGCGGGCCCGACCTCGAGATACGGGGCGAGGTCGCGCAACAGCTCGGGGGGATAGGCGAAGGGGAGATGCTCGGCGAACGGCTCGACGAAGAAGTCGAAGGGATTGATCACCGCGATTTCGGCGAGCAGATCGACCGTGACGCTGAATTCCCTCGTCTTCTCGGGAAAGACATAGCGCGCCTGCCAGTTGCCGAACGGGTCCTGCTGCCAGTTCACGAAATGCGTGTCCGGCGTCACCTTCAGCGAGTAGCTCGGCACCGCGACGCGGCAGTGCGGCGCGGGACGCAAGCGAATGATCTGGGGACCGAGGGCGACCAGGCGGTCGTAGCGGTAGCGGGTTTCATGGTGCAGCGCGGTCAGGATCGCCATGCCGAGCCTCCGCGCGGGAACGGGGACATGACCGCCGAGATGTTGGAATGGCCTAGAATCAGCCCGATCGGCCGCACGCCCCGCCCCCATGCTGCGCTGCAACATGGTGCAACGGCGCCCTGGCGCGGTCAAGTCGGGACGGGGTTTGTTGCCGGTCCAACCGGCGGCGCGTATTCTCGCCCCGCGTCTCGAGGGAACCGCCAGTGACGGATTCGGGCAAGCCGCCGTTGCGGCGCATCTGGCTGCCGATCGTGGTCGCGCTCGCCCTGCTCGCCGCCACCTGGGGAGCGGCGTTGCACCAGCGGGCGGACATCGAGAGGAATTCGCGCATCACCGGCCGCTTCGTAAGCGCGCAGCTCGACCGCTCGTATCGGCGCGGCCTTGCCGTGATGCTGGGCCGGGTGGGCGACGTTCTGGGATTCGCCGCCGTCTACGCGGCGGACCATGATCGGGCGGAAGCGCTGCGCTGGCTCGACGCGCAGCGCGCGAGCGAGCCTATGATCGTGACGGTCGCGGTCGTCGATGCGCACGGCGCCGGCATCGCGTCGGCCCGCGCCGGACAGATCGCGCCCGCCGATCTGGGCGACAGCGACGCCTTCCTGCGCGCCATTTCGCGGCCTGGCCTGGCCATCGGCGCGCCGCGGCGGGAGTCGGATACCGGCCGGCTGCTGTTCCCGTTCTTGCGCGCGGTCCGCGACGCCGACGGCATCCTGGCCGGCGCGGTCCAGATCGAAGCCGACAGCCGGCCGTTCCTCGACATCGGCGACATCCGCGACTTCGGGCCGCTGGCCGAACTCGAACTTGTCGATACGGAGACCAACCGCCTGCTCGCCCGCATTCCCGAGCTGCCGCGCGACGCGCCCGCGCCGACGG
>JASHSH010000274.1 GCA_030040955.1 Rhodospirillales bacterium | reverse complement strand
CGCCGGTTCGGCTCGTCGGCCGGATAGGAGTCCGGATACTCGATCTTGTTGCGCGGCACCGGGCGGCCGAGCACCTGCTCGATCACGTCGGCAAGGCCCGACATGCTGATCTCGGGCGTGGGGTTGCCGATATTGTAGGTCTCGCCCGGCACGCCCTTCAGCGCCACCAGCATGAAGCCGACCATGGCGTCGGTGATGTAGCAGAAGGTGCGGGTCTGATTGCCGCTGCCATAGAGGTTGAGCGGCTTCTTGCTCTTGATGCGGCTGGCGAAGTTGGGCAGCACCCGATAATCGGTCTCCTGCATGCCCGGCCCGTATACGTTGAACGGGCGGATGATGTTGGTCGCCACGCCATGCTTCTCGTGGAAGATGTAGCAGAGCGTCTCGCCGACCCGCTTCGATTCGTCATAGCAGGCGCGCGGACCTTGGCTCGCCACATGGCCGCGATAGCTTTCCGGCGTCGGCACATGGGCCGGGTCGGGGTCGCCATAGATCTCCGACGAAGAGAAGAAGACGAAGCGGGCGCGGTCGCGCGAGGCCAGTTGCAGCATGTTGCGCGTGCCCGTGATCGCGACTTCGAGCGTCTCGAGCGGATAGGCGCGGTAGTAATACGGACTCGCGATGCCGGCCGCGTGGATCACGTAATCGACCGGCTTCTCCCAGCGCAGCGGCTCGATCACATCGTGGCGCAGGAAGGTGACGTTGGGCAGCTCGGCCACCTGCGAACCCGAGGCGCCCGCGGTGATGAGATTGTCGACCGCGACCAGGTGGCAGGGGCGGTCCAGCACATGCCGGTTGAGGTGGAGGATGACCTCGGTGAAATAGCGGCCGAGAAAGCCGCGCCCGCCGGTGAGGATCACCGTCTTGCCGGCCAGGTCGCGGGCCGGCCCGGCGATGCGCTCGCCGATCTCCGCGATGTCCGCAGCGACAACCGATTCGTTCATCTCATATGACCTCGACACGCGGGAGCGGGACGATGAAATGTCCGCCACTTTCCCGGAAGGCGGCATTCTTGGCGATGATGGCGGAAGCGAAGTTCCAGGCCAGCACCACGAGATAGTCGGGCTTGCGCGCGGCGATCGCCGAGGCGGGAACCACCGGAATATGCAGGCCGGGCGTGAACAGGCCTTGCTTGAGCGGCGAATCGTCGATGACGAAATCGACGATGTCGGGGCCGATGCCGAAATGGTACATCAGCGTGGTGGCCTTGGCCGGCGCGCCGAAGCCGGCGATCGTCTTGCCCTCGCCCTTGAACTGGCGCAGCAATCCGGCGAGCTGCAACTTGATCGCGTCGATGTCGCGGCCGAAGCGGCGGAACGTCTCGGCCTTGTCGAGGCCCTGCTTCGTCTCTTGGGTAAGCATCTCCGAGACCGAGGCGCCGGGCCGGCGCGGCCCGCCCTCGAGCTGCGCGATGCCGCGCAGCGAGCCGCCGTGACTGTCCACCCGCAGCGCCTCGATCAGCTCCATCCCGTGGGCGGCGAAGAACCGCACCAGGGGCCGCGCCGAGTGATAGGAGAGGTGCTCGTGGTAGATGGTATCGAACAACGTCTTCTCGACCACATCGCCAAGATACGAGACCTCGAAGGCGAAGATGCCGTCGGGGGCGAGCAGGGACCGCACCCCCGCCACCACGCCAGCCAGGTCGTCGATATGGGCGAAGACATTGTTGGCGGTAACGATCGCGGCCGGCCCGCGCTCGGCGCGCAAGCCCACGGCGAGCGTCGGCGAGAAAAAGCCCACCCTAGTCTCGACACCCGACTTCGTCGCGGCTTCGGCGATGGCGCGGGCCGGGTCGATGCCGAGCACCACGAACCCCGCCTTCTGGAAAAAGCGCAGGAGCGTGCCGTCGTTCGAGCCGATGTCCACCACGAGAGACTTTGGCTTGGGCGCGGCGAGCCGGATCAGGGCATCGGCATAGGTCTCGAAATGTCTCACGAAGACCGGCGAGGTGCCCGAGACATAGACGTAGTTCTCGAACAGGACGGCGGGATCGACGATGTCGAGCAGCTGCACATGGCCGCAGTCGCCGCAGAAGTATAGGTCCAGCGGGAAAACGGGCTGCTTCGCGCCGAGCTCGGAGCGCGCCACGAACGCATTCGCCGGCGGCGTGGGCTTGAGCGACAGAACCTGTTCGAGCTTGGCGCCGCCGCAAAGCCGGCATCCGGCGCGGCGGACACAGAGTCCAGCGGCGGTCAGGAATGGATCGGTGGGATGCGCTCCACGTCCGCCTCGTAAACCTCCTGGGCGCGCGAATTGCGTCCCCAGGTGATGAAGGTGGTGTCCTTGGTGAACACCATCGCATGATCGACCATGGGGCCGGTGAAGAACATCTGCCCTTTGCGTATCGTGTATTTCTTCGGCGTCTCGTTCGATCCGTGCGGCCGCTCGAAATAATCGATCTCCCCCTCCACGACGTAGCAGTAGTGCCAGTCGGTGTGGTGGAAATGGTTGGCGCGCACGGTTCCCTTCTTCGAGGTGATCAGCACGCAGGATTCCATGTGCGTGTCGACGAGCGGCTGGATCACGCCCCGCTCGTCCGCATGGGGCGGCTCGAGCGGAACGATCACGGCCTTGGGCCAATCCTTCCGCTCGGCCTCGGTCACCGGGCGGATTTTCGGGTGCGGCATCGGCGATCTCCCCAGGGATGCGCCGGCTCAGCCCGCGCCTCCCGCGTAAGCGGCGAGGTTATAGCATTGGCCGCCGCGCATTGGCCAGCGAGCCTGGTAGCCGGCTCCGGCGAGGGGTGGTGCGGGATCGGGCAAAATCCGCTACACAATGCCTATGGAAGGCTTCGAACGGCCACAACTGATCCCGCCGGGCGGGCAGACGAAGGTCCTGCTGCACTCCTGCTGCGCGCCCTGTTCGGGCGAGGTGATGGAGGCGATGCTCGCTTCGGGTGTGGATTTCACCATCTTCTTCTACAACCCCAACATCCATCCCGAGCGCGAATACCTTCTGCGCAAGGACGAGAATGTGCGCTTCGCCGGGAAGCACGGCATCGAATTCATCGACGCCGACTACGACAAGCAGAACTGGTTCGCGCGCGCCAAGGGCATGGAATGGGAGCCCGAGCGCGGCGTTCGCTGCACCATGTGCTTCGACATGCGCTTCGAGCGTACCGCGCTCTATGCCCACGAGCACGGCTTCCCGGTGATGACCAGCTCGCTCGGCATCTCGCGCTGGAAGAACATGGACCAGATCAACGATTGCGGCCGCCGCGCGGCCGGCCGCTACGAAAGCCTGGTCTATTGGGACTACAACTGGCGCAAGGGCGGCGGCTCGGCGCGCATGATCGAGATCAGCAAGCGCGAGCAATTCTATCAGCAGGAATATTGCGGCTGCATCTACTCGCTGCGCGACACCAACCGGCACCGCGAAAGCCAGGGCCGTGCACCGATCGCCATCGGCACGCAGTATTACGGCACGGGCCCCAAGGCGGAGCCGTAGGCCTGGCGTTGCGGCGTGCTGTGGCGGTCCAAGGGCCTCAATTCCGGCGACAGGCTGGCGGCGACGCCGATCGGCGCGGGCTGCAAGGTCCGCGACCCGCCAACCTGCCCGCAGCGGGCCTCCCCCCGATCGGCCGGCCCCTGACGATCGACGAGACGCGCGGACGTAGCAGGCCTTGCGCCTCGGCATGACGGAGATCCGAGGCATGAAGAAAATCCTCATCATCGGCATCGGAGCGGGCAACCCGGAATATGTCACGATCCAGGCCGTGAACGCGCTGAACCAGGTCGATGTCTTCTTCATGATGGACAAGGGACCGGACAAGGCGAAGTTGAATGCATTCCGCAAGGAAATCTGCAATCGCTATATCGAAGGAAGCGATTACAGATTCGTCGATGCGGACAGCCCGGCCTGGCAGCGCCAGCCGCTCGACTACGCAGCGACCATCGACGGTCTCAATCGCGATAAGCGGCTCGTTTTTGAGCGGCTGATTGCGGAGGAGATGCGGGACGGCGAATGCGCGGGATTTCTGGTATGGGGCGACCCGACCCTGTACGACAGCACCATCCGTATCGTCGAGGCGATCGCCAAGACCGGCGCGCACCGGATCGATTACGAGGTCATCCCCGGCATCAGCAGCATCCAGGCACTGGCGGCCCGCCACAAGACGACTCTCAACCGGATCGGCCAGTCGATCGAGGTCACGACCGGGCGCCGCCTCGCCGAAGGCTTCCCTAACAATGTCGATAGCGTGGTCGTCATGCTGGACGCCAACGACACCTATACGCGCTTCGCGGATCGGGACATCGATATTTATTGGGGCGCCTATGTCGGCACCGAGGACGAAATCCTGGTCGCGGGCAAGCTGAAGGAAGTCGTCGACGAGATCGAGCGCGTGCGACGCGAAGCCCGGCAGCGTCACGGCTGGATCATGGACACCTATCTGCTGCGCAAGGGAGTGAGCGGGGAATCGGACGATTGATGGCCGGCCGCAACACCCCGGGGCAGATCGACGGTGGCCGCGCGACCCTCCTTCATCGAGGAATGGCGCACCGCGTTCCCCGAGTGATCAGCATCTGGGGCTAAGAGGGAACCCGGGGCGTTGCATATAGCGGCTAGGCCGCGGCCGCCCGCGCAACTGTAAGCGGCAAGCGGCTGTCATTCGTGTCACCGGCGCCCCGGCGCCGGGAAGGCCTGACAGCCACAGCCGCCCGCGAGCCCGAAAACCCGCCGTGATCGCGAAACCGTCCTCGGGCTTGGCGCGCCAGAGGAAAGGAGACTGCGTACCGGTGGGCGGCCGTCGTTCCTAGTGCACGAGGTTGGTCAAAGAGGAATCGTCCAACAACGGAGCCCGCGGGTTCATTCCTTGGGACTTCAGGAACGAGTCGACGATAGGTGTCCACTCCTTCATGCTCTGCGACGACGTGAACAGTTTGAATCCATCCATTCTCGTCGGAGGCGCCAAAACGAAGGTTACGTTGCCGCCGCCATCGTGAAATGCGGCGACCATTCTTTTCGCGAGTTCCGGCGGGAAATCGCGGTCGTTTTCGGCAGTCACCCAAAGAACTGGCACGCGGGAGGTCTTGCCAAACGTGCGAGCGGCGCCCACGAGCCGATCCTCGCTGCAGACGGCGTAGGAGTTTCCGAAGTGACCCGCGCCAGGCGTAAAGACAATGGCCGAGAACAGTCCGGGGACTTGCCCCGCAGTCAGCGCCAAAGTGGCCAATCCGCCGTCGGAATGGCCGACGCTCACAATTCGCGTGGCATCGACATAGGGTTGCTTCGCAAAATAATCGATCCCAGCCGCTATGTCTTCGGCTCCCGCGCTGGCGGATTTGACATAGTCGTTGTTTCCGCAATGGCCGATACTGTCGTATACCACGCCGGCGTTGGTGCCGTCCTCGGAACGGCCAAAGCCGCGCCGCAAGAGAATGACGGTGACCCATCCGCGCCGGGCAAATTGAACCGCTGGGATCGTCAGCTGGGAGTCGGTCGGTCGCATGTGCGGTCGCGCCGAGTCCCAATCGGGTGCATGGTGATTGATGATGACGAGCGGATGCTTTTCGCCGTCGTCCGGCCGCAGTACCAGCGTTTCCAGCTGCACCGTCTTCTTGCCGAAAAATCCGGAGAATGTGGCCGGGATCATCGATTCCTGCTGCAATATCCCGTCCGCATTCGCGGTCGAGACGCACAATCGCGCTGCGGCAAGCGCCACCGCCACCAAGACCGGTTTTCTCATTCGCTCGTTCCCGTCCTCGGACAATGGAACGGCCCCGATGGGACTATCCGGCGACCCGGAAGCGATGATCCATCGTCGGCCTCATTCGGGGAACTTGCAGCACGAGACTCTCACCCGGTCAAGACACTTGATGGGTCCAGACCGTAGCCGATTGGGAATGTCGGCAAGGGCCGGCCCACGGCAGCGGCACCTGGATTTCCCATCGCCCATGATCGTCGGGAATGGCGTCCCCAAGGGGATTCGAACCCCTGTTACCGCCGTGAAAGGGCAATTGAGTCGCGCTCGTCAGCAGCGCGAACAAATGATTTCAACGCATTAGGCCGCGCCCAACCGCACTAAGACGCACCCAATCGCGATCCGAGTGTCCCCAAATTGTCCCGCAAGCCACAAATGAAGGCAGAGCGAATTCCATACCCGCTAGATCCGTTCCGCTTCGGCCCTCGGATGTATATATTTATCTGAGTTGGCTTGCGTTTGGGAACTTTCATGAGCCTCGAAATTCATGCCCCGAAGGCGGGTGTACTGGCGCGTCAGCTCGCGACCGCCACGGGCGAAGATATTGATACGGCTGTGGTCCGCGCCATCGAGGAGCGCTTGGCGCGCACGCCGCGTCGGCACGTCGCCGATCAGAGGGCCGCAATCGAAGGTCTTTTCGATCGCCTAGCCCAATTGCCCGTTCTCGACCGCCGGTCTCCCGATGAGATCATCGGCTATGGCCCGGATGGCCTGCCGCACTGATGGTCATCGACACATCGGCCATCTTCGCAGCCATCACCGGAGAACCAGATAGCGGTGTCTACCGCGACGCGATCCTCTCCGCCCCGTCGCGGCTGATTTCCGCCGTCACGTTGTTGGAAACGGAGATCGTCCTGGTTTCACGGAGCGGTAGCAACTCCATTCCCATCCTGCATGAGCTGATCGAGCGCTCGGGAATCGTTGTGGTCCCATTTGACGAGGCGATGGTCGATGCGGCCTTCGATGCCTTCAAGCGCTATGGCAAGGGACGGGGCAACAAGGCGCAGCTCAACTGCGCCGCTTACGCGCTCGCGCGGACGCGCGACCTTCCCTTGCTGTTCAAGGGCAACGATTTCGCCGCAACTGATATACGACCCGCGATCCCTTGACGGCCATAACTCCGAGCAAGACTGGCGCAGCCGATTCCCAAGCCGGTGCGCCAGAGATTGCGGACCACGGTCCAGCTAGCGTCGGGCAAGAATAAATTTCCGGGCTCCGACAAGTTCGGCCTGGTCTTTGTCTGCATGAGGGAGGCAGAACCCAAGCAAACCGGGATGCGCTGGCTCGACGGAGATAAGTTCGTGCGCTTGTACCGCTGGCTGGAAATTCCAGACGCTCCAGTCCACTCACTTTATACCCGCGCGGTATGGATCTTGATGCTGATGGGTCAACGCGTCCAGGAGGTCGCAATACTCCACGCGGACCATTGGGACGCCAGCGAACAGATTTCATAGGCCGCGAAGATAGTGGATGGTCATTCCTTCTATCTTCAAGCGACATTCTAAGCCGGATGAGCATTACCACGACATGATCTTCCGAGAACGCCATAGCTAGGCTTTACCATGGCCACGGACCGCCTTGATCCAGCGCTTCTCTCCAGCAAGCCGAATGGGTGTCATCCTTGTTAGCCGTATCAACCGCTTACATTGTGGCATGAATAGCTACCACGGCTTCAGAATAATCTACCGATGTTGACGTAGATCGACGGCGTGTCATATGTCTTGTAAGCGGTTACTAACTCGCTCAGATC
>JASHSH010000273.1 GCA_030040955.1 Rhodospirillales bacterium | reverse complement strand
GATGCCGGAATAGCCGTCGGAGCCGCCGCATTGCAGCGCGAGCGTGAGATGGCTCGCGGGAACGGTGGTCCGGGTCACCTTGTTGGCCGCCGGCAGCATCTCCTTGATGCGGGCGACGCCCTCGGCGACCGTCTTGGCCGTGCCGCCGCTGTCCTGGATGGTCATGGTCTGAAGCGCATCGCTCTCGGCCAATCGCTCGGTCGCCATGATGCGCGATATCTGGTTGGCCTCGCAGCCCAGCCCGAGGATGACCACGGCGGCGAAATTGGGATGCCGCGCGTAGCCCGCTATGGTGCGCCGCAGCATATCCATCCCCTCGCCCTCGCTGGCCATGCCGCAGCCGTAATGATGGGTGAGCGCGACCACCCCGTCGACATTGGGGAAGGCGTCGAGCGCGCCACCCTTGAACTTGTCGGAAATGATCTTAGCCGCGGTGGCCGAGCAGTTCACGGAGGTGAGGATGCCGATATAGTTGCGCGTCGCCACCCGCCCGTCGGGCCGCACGATGCCCTCGAAGGTCGCACGCGCCTGCTCGGGGATGTAGTCGGTGGGCAGGAAATCGGCGCAGTACGCGTAGTCGCGCGCGAAATCGCCCATCGCCAGGTTCTGCGTATGGACATGCTGGCCCGGCTCGATCGCCACCGTGGCGAAGCCGATGATCTGGCCGTAGCGCCGCACCGGCTCGCCCTTGGCGATCGGCAAAAGCGCCACCTTGTGGCCCGCCGGCACATGGACGCGGCACACTGTCCCCTTCTCGTCAATCTGCGTGCCGGGCAGCAGCTCGGCGCGGGCGATCGCCACATTGTCGGTCGGATTCAGCCGGATAGTCACCGATGGCATCTGGTGCTCCTTGGACGGCCCGGGCGCCTTTGTTTCGCGCCGCGGCATGCTCCGGAGATGGTCCGCGCGCACCCCGGCCGCAAGCGCCGCATGGCTGAAAAGCGGCCCGCGCCGCAGGTTGGCAATTTACAGCCCCGGCCCCGGCATGGCAATTTCTGGCCAACATCGAGCGGACCTGGGGAGGACGCGATGGCCGGCAGGCTGGCGGGCAAGACCGCCTTGGTTACTGCCGCGGCGCAAGGAATCGGGCGGGCTTCGGCCTTGGCGTTCGCCGCCGAGGGGGCCCAGGTGACCGCGACCGATGTCAATTCCGCCAAGCTCGACGAGCTGAAGGGCGCCGCCAAGGGGTCGCTCGGGGTCCGCCGTCTGGACGTCACCGACAAATCGGCCGTCCTGGCGCTGGCGGGCGAGCTGGGTGCCGTCGATGTGCTGCTCAACTGCGCCGGCTTCGTCCACCACGGGACCATTCTCGACTGCACCGACAAGGATTGGGATTTTTCGATGAATCTCAACCTGCGCAGCATGTTCTGGACCATCCAGGCGTTCCTGCCCGCGATGCTCAAGCGCGGGCGCGGCGCCTCGATCATCAACATCGCCTCGATCGCCTCCTCCCTGCGCGGCATCGCCAATCGCTTCGTCTATGGGGCGAGCAAGGCCGGCGTGATCGGGCTCACCAAGTCGGTCGCGGTCGACTACATCACGCAAGGCATCCGCTGCAACGCGATCTGCCCGGGCACCATCGCCACGCCGTCGCTCGACGACCGCATCGCCGCGCTCGGCGACGTCGAGAAGGCGCGCAAGGCCTTCGTCGCGCGCCAGCCGATGGGCCGGCTCGGCACGCCCGAGGAAATCGCCTCCCTCGCCGTCTATCTCGCCAGCGACGAATCCGCCTTCAGCACCGGCGCCATACACATCGCCGACGGCGGCATGACCGCCTAACGGGGACGATCCAAGGAAAGGACCAGCCACATGAAGCTGCTTCGCTACGGACCGCGCGGCAAGGAAAAGCCGGGCGTGCTCGACGCCAAGGGCCGCATCCGCGACCTCTCGCGCGTGATCGACGACATCACGCCGGAGACGCTGTCGCGCGCCTCGATCGCCAAGCTGCGCAAGCTCAACATCGAGAAGCTGCCCCCCGTGCGCGGCAAGCCGCGCATCGGACCCTGCGTGGCGCAGGTGCCGAAGATCGTCTGCGTCGGGCTGAACTACCGCCTCCACGCGCGCGAAAGCGGCGCCGCGGTGCCGACCGAGCCGGTGCTGTTCATGAAGGCGATCACTTCGATCAACGGGCCCAACGACAACGTCGTGCTGCCGCGCGGCTCGCGCAAGGGCGACTGGGAGGTCGAGCTCGGTATCGTCATCGGCACCAAGGCGCAATACGTCTCCGAGGCCGACGCGCTCAAGCACGTGGCCGGCTATTGCGTGGTCAACGACGTGTCCGAGCGCTATTTCCAGCTCGAGCGCGGCGGCAATTGGTCGAAGGGCAAGAGCTGCGACACCTTCTGCCCGATCGGCCCCTGGCTGGTCACCGCCGACGAGGTCAAGGACCCGCAAGCGCTGCCGCTGTTCTGCGAGGTCAGCGGCAACATGATGCAGAAGAGCTCGACCGCCGACATGATCTTCGATTGCCGCGCGATCATCAGCTACATCAGCTCGATGATGACCCTGATGCCGGGCGACATCATCCCAACCGGCACGCCCTCGGGCGTCGGGCTGGGCCAGAAGCCGCCGCGATTCCTGCAGCCCGGCGACGTGATGCGGCTCGGCGTGGCCGGACTCGGCGAACAGCGCCAGCGCGTGGTCGCGCATTCCTGAGCGGGAACGCGCGGCGGGAGGCGCTCCGGTGGCCCACGATTTCGAGATTTTCGATCCGCGCTTCCACTACATGATCCAGGGCAATGCCTGGGTCGAGCGGCTGCACACCGGCATGCTGTGGGCCGAGGGTCCGGTCTATTTCGCCGAAGGCGACTTCGTGCTGTGGAGCGACATACCGAACAACCGGATCATGCAATATGTCGAGGGGCTCGGCGCGCGGGTCTGGCGCCATCCCTCGAACAACTCCAACGGCAACACGCGCGACCGCGACGGCCGCCTGGTCACCTGCGAGCATGGCGCGCGGCGGGTGAGCCGCACCGAGCACGACGGCTCGGTGATCACGCTGGCCGACCGCTATCGCGGCAAACGGCTGAACTCGCCGAACGACGCGGTGGTCAAGTCGGACGGCTCGGTCTGGTTCACCGACCCGCCCTACGGCATCCTGTCGGACTATGAGGGCCACAAGGCGGACAGCGAGATCGGCGCGAACAATGTCTACCGGATCGATCCGCATTCCGGCGCGGTGAGCGTGGTGGCCGACGATTTCAACAAGCCCAACGGCATCGCCTTCTCGCCCGACGAGAAGACCCTCTACGTCGCCGACACCGGCAAGTCGCACGATCCGCGCGGCGAGCATCACATCCGCGCCTTCTCCGTCGCCGACG
>JASHSH010000272.1 GCA_030040955.1 Rhodospirillales bacterium | reverse complement strand
CGCGCCGACGGTGCGCGACTCGGTGCCCGCGCTCACGCCGCTTCCCGCCGAGCCTGCCGCGCTGCCGACGGCGCCGAGCGGCCCGACGGGCACGCCGCCGCCGACCTCGCGGCCGCCGCCGCCAGAGCAGACTTTGTGGCTGTTCAGTCCGGTCGACGGAACCGAGCGCGCCTATGCGGCCGCGCGCGTCGATCCCTACCCCATGCTGGTGGTGACGGGGATCGCCTGGATCGAGTCCCTGCACATCCTGAGCGACGTCTGGACCAACGTGCTGATCTCGGCCGCGGCGGCCAGCGCCATGATTCTGGTCGGTCTGGCGGCGTGGCTGCGGGTGGACTGGCTGGTGTGGCAGCTGCGCGCGGCCAAGGATCGCGCCGAGGTCGCGACGCGCACCAAGAGCGAGTTCCTGGCCAATATGAGCCACGAGATCCGAACACCGATCAACGCGATCTCCGGCTTTACCTCGCTTGCGCTGCGCACCCAGCTTACGCCGATTCAGGTCGGATATCTCGACAAGGTGCGGTCGGCGACGGCTGGGCTGGCGCGGATCGTCAACGACCTGCTCGACTTCTCGAAGATCGAGGCGGGTCATCTCGACATGGAGGCCATCCCGTTCGAGCTGGGCAAGGTGGTCGACTCGATCCGCGGCCAGTTCGGACCGATCGCCGAGGCGAAGGATCTGCGCCTGCGGGTGGGCGCGGTTCCCAATCTCGGCGCCCGTCTGATCGGCGATCCGCTGCGACTCGGACAGATCCTGATGAATCTCATGAACAACGCGATCAAGTTCACCGAGCGGGGCGAGGTGGAGTTGCGCGTGGTCGCGGCGCAGCGCGCGGAGCGGGCCGCGCGGATGCTGTTCTCGGTGCGCGATACCGGCGTCGGCCTGTCGCGGGAGCAGGCGGCGCGGTTGTTCCAGCCGTTTTCGCAGGCCGACAACTCCACGACACGGCGGTTCGGGGGCACGGGGCTCGGGCTCGCCATCTGCCACCGCCTCGTCGAGATGATGGGAGGCCGCATCTGGCTGGACAGCGCGCCCGGCGAGGGCGCGACATTCTACGTCGAGATCGAGTTCCCGCTGGCGCCACAGGAGACCGAGCCGCGCGTCGCGCCGCCGGAGGCCGCGCGAGGCAGGGCGTTGGCGGGCGTGCGCGTAATCCTGATCGAGGACAATCCGATCAACCAGCAGCTGGCCACCGAGCTGCTGCGGCAGGAGGGCGCCGAGGTGCACGCCGCCTCGCACGGACGCGACGGCCTGCAGATACTGGCGGCGCGCGCGCCCGGCTATTTCGACGCCGCCCTGATCGATTTGCAGATGCCGGAGATGGACGGATACGAGACGGTTCGCCGGATGCGGCAATTGCCCGAGGGCAACGGTCTTCCGCTGATCGCCATGACCGCGCATGCCATGCGCGAGGAGCGCGAGCGTTGCCTGGCCGCCGGCATGCAGGATCACATCGCCAAGCCGTTCGAGGTCGAAGCGCTGGTCGCCGCGCTGCGCCGATGGGTCGGTCCGCAGGGCCTCGCGAAGGCGGCGGAACGGGCGATGGAAGCGCACGGCTGAACCGCAGCCGCTCCGAAGCGGCGGGAACGAAGGGCTTGCGCCGCGGCAACCGGGCCGCGTAGCTTCGCGCCGGGCGGCTCGGCGCTCGCATTCGGGGGGATGCGCCGCGCCGCGCCGCGGGGAAATTCGCTTGTCGCCTCCCGAAGAGCCGCATGCCGCCGCGACCCGATCCCCGGAGCCGCGCTTCGCGCCGCCCCGCTTGAACCCGGCCGGGATCGCCGCCGGCCTGATGACGGCGGCGATTTCGTCGGTATTTTCGCTGTCCTTCGCGGCGCTGATCTTCTCGGGCCCGCTCGCCCACCTGCTGCCCTACGGGATGGGCGCGATGCTGATCGCCGTCGCGGTCACCACCCTGATTTTGGCGATGGCAAGCCGCATCCCCTTCGTGACCGCCGCGCCCGATTCGAACACTTCGACCGTTCTGGCCTCGATCGCGGCGCAGATCGCGGCCGGCGGGGCGGCGGCCGGCGCGGCGCAGCTTGGCGCGGTAAGCGTGGCCCTGCTCGGCGCGACCGCGCTGGCCGGTCTCGCGATATTCCTGCTCGGAGCGGCACGGCTGGGACGCTGGGTGCGTTTCGTCCCCTTCTCGGTGCTCGGCGGATTCCTCGCCGGCACGGGATTGCTGGTGGCGCGCGGCGCGATCGGCATCGTGGCCGGGTTCCGTCTCGACGCGCACACGCTGGCCCGCCTGGCCGAACCGCAAATCATCGCGCGCGTGCTGCCGGCGATCGCCTTCGCCGCGCTTCTGCTGACGGTGCAGCGACTCTGGAAGCATCCGCTCACCTTGCCCGGACTCGTGGTCGGCGGCGTGGCGCTGATCCAGGCCGTGTTCGCCGCGGCCGGCATTTCGCCCGAGTCGGCGCGGGCCGACGGCTGGCTGTTTCCCGCGTTCGAGATTCGCGTTGCCTGGCCCTGGGCGGACCCGGCGCTGGCGTTGGCCCAGGCGGGGCCGCTGCTCGACCATCTGGTCGACGTGGTCGCCCTGCTGGTGGTCGGAACCTTCGCGATCCTGCTGAACGTCACCTCGCTCGAACTTGCCACCGACCACGAGACCGATCTCGATCTCGACCTGCGCGCGGCGGGCCTGGCCAATGTGGCCTCCGCGCTGCTCGGCGGGTATTTCGGCACCATTCTCTACAACCGCTCGCTGATGAACCGCCGCATCGGAGCGCGCGACCGCTCCTCGGCCGTGGTCACCGCGCTGGCCTCCGTCGCCATCCTGCTCGGGGCGGGCGAGGCCTTCGCCATGGTGCCGACGACGGTGGTGGGCGGCGTGCTGCTCTATCTCGGCGCCGAGCAGCTGGTGGAATGGTCGGTCCGCGCGCGCAAGCGCGTCTCGCGCTCCGAGTTCCTTACCATCCTTCTGATCATGGCGATGATCGTCGCCTTCGGCTTCGTCACCGGCGTCGTGCTCGGCGTGGTGGTGGGCTGTTTCACCTTCGTCTTCAACTACAGCCGCGTCAACGCGATCAAGCACAGCCTGACCGGCAAGCAGTTGCGCAGCCGGCTGTATCGCTCGGCGGCGGAAAACGCGGTGCTCGACGCGGACGGCGATTCGATCCGCATCCTCACCCTGCAAGGCTATATCTTCTTCGGCGTCGCCGACCGCATCTACCGCACGATCGCCGAGGGAATCGCGCGCGCAGAGGGTGGGCCGATTCGCTTTCTGCTGCTCGATTTCCGGCTCGTCACCGGCGTGGACGCCGCCGCGGTCACCAGCCTCTCGCGCCTGCGAACCTTCGCCGAGCGGGCCGGGACGCGGCTGGTGATCACCGGCATGGGCGCGGATACGCACCGCGATTGGATCGGCGGCGGCGGGGAACGCGCCGGCGTGCGCATCTTCGACGATCTCGATCCGGCGCTGGAATGGTGCGAGGACGCGCTGCTGGGCGAGCGCGCGGGCGCCGCGCGGCATCATGGATTCCGCGAATGGCTTGCCGACGAGCTCGGCGGCGCCGAGATCGCCGAGCGGCTCGTCTCCTATCTGGTACCGAAGGAGGCGGCTGCCGGCGAGACGATCTGCCGCCAGGGCGAGGACGCCGATGCGATCTACTTCGTCGAGCGCGGGCGCATCGACGTGATCCTCGATCCCGGCGACGGACGCCATCTGCGCATCAGCAGCTCGACGCAATGCACGGTGGTCGGGGACATCGGCTACTATCTGCGTGTTCCGCGCAGCGCCTCCGTGGTGGCGAAGGAGTCCGCGCGCCTCCAGGTCCTCGACCGCGCCGCGTTCGGGCGGATCGAGGTGGAATTTCCCCTGGTCGCCGCGGCGCTGCATACGATGATCGTGCGCATCCTCGCCACCCGCCTGGTGGCGGCCAACGAACTAGTCGCCCGGCTGCTGCGCTGACGGGGCGGGACGGAAGGCCGCCGCGCCGTCCTCAGTCCCCGCTGCGAAGCGCGTTCGAGAGATCGTTCTCCGCTCCGCCGCAATTGCAGCCGAATGTCCGCTGGCCCTTGAGCGGCGCGAGGCCGAAGGTCTTGTCGATCAGCCACAAAATCGCGGTGGTGTCGTAGACCGTATGGTCCACGAAGCCGCGGCTTCCGTCCGGGCCGGCCGTTTTGGCGCGCCCACCCAGGATGATCGCCGGCACCCGCGTGCCGGGTCCCCAGCGGTCGGCCACCGGCGGCGGCACATGGTCCCAGAAGCCGCCATTCTCATCGAACGTGACGATGACAACCATGTCCTTCCACTGCGGACTATGCTCCAGGTGGGACAGAATCTCGGCGAGATGCGCGTCGCCGGAGGCCACGTCGGCATAGCCGGGATGCTCGTTCTTCGGCCCGAGCGGCTTGTAGAAGACGACCGATTCCAGCGCGCCGGAATCGATCGCGGGCAGCAGATAGGCCTCGTCCTTGAGGTGCTCCCTGCGCTCCGCCGTGCCGTCGGCGAAATTCTTGAAATAGGCGAAGGGCTGGTGGTGGAACTGGAATTCCTTGTCGGGCTTGCCGGCGATCGCGTCGTTCCAGCCGCCCGAGTACCAGGCCCAGCTCACCTGCTTCTCGCTCAGCTGATCGCCGATGGTGGGGTCGGTCAGCGCCGGCAGCAGCTCGTTCACCGGCGCGTCCGCGGGATGGGGCGAATTCACCGAGAAGACCGAGTTCACCGCGTAATGCTGGTTGGGGTCGAAATCGTCGCCGGTCACCGAGCCATCGACGACCAGTTGGCCGTCCGTCATCCGCTTGGTCACCAGCGAGCCGGGAGGGTCGTTGAATTTGGGCGTGCAGGCACAGATCAGCCATTGGTGATTGAGGAAGGAGCCGCCGAACGCGCCCATGAAATAATGATCGGCGAGCACGTAGCTCTTCGCGTAGCTCCACAGCTTCGTCTTGCTGCCGTCGTAGAATCCCATCGCCAGTCCGGCCGCGTTCGAATAGAGGGCGAACTTGTCGTTGCTGCCGTGGTCGATCTGCATCTGGTTCTGGAAGAAGCGGTGCCACAGATCGTGGATTCTCTGATCGAGCGGAACATAGTCGTCGATACGGAACGGCGCGTTGGCCAGGTTGGCGGGGAAGCGGGGATCGGGCACCGGCGGATTGACATCGGCGTTCAATACCGGCGGCAGGGTTGCGTAGACCCGGTCGTTGCGGTCGCGTTGGAACGCCTGCTTCGAGTCGATGTTGGTCAGCCCCTCGGCGCCGGGAAACAGTCCGAACATGTTGTCGAAGCTGTGATTCTCCATGTAGAGCACGACCACGGTCTTGATCTTGTCGAAGGGCGGCTTGGCGTCGGAGGAAGCCGCCAGGGACGCGCCGGACGCGGCGCAGATCGCCACCGCTAGCGAGAGCGCGGGAGCAAGCACACGGTTCGACATCGGCGATCCTCCACGAATTCGCTCGGAAGTCGCGCAATGATAGCATCTTTCGTGGCGCTCGTGACCGGACCTGCGGGCCCGGCCAGAACTGTCATCCGCGCGTCAAGATTGACGGCTTGCCAGGGTCTCTGGCCTCAACTACGGGCGCCCATACGTGGCCAGGTGTCGGACAGCCGATATCCCGCCGGCCACGGATCGGTCGGGTCAAGCATCAACTGCTGCGTGCCGGTGATCCAGGCACGCCCAGCGAGCGAGGGCACGATTGCCTTGCGTCCGCCGACCGCGGTTTCCGCCTCGATCCGGCAGTCGAAGCGCGAACCGATGATCGAGCGACCGACGAACGCCTCGCCGGCCTTGAGGATGCCGCGCGCGTGAAGCACCGCGAGGCGCGCCGAGCAGCCGGTGCCGCAGGGCGAGCGGTCGATCTTGCCGGGCCGGACCGCCACCGCGTTGGCCGCCGCGAGCACGCCCTCCTCGCGCGCGACGGGCGCCGCGATCTGGCAGAAGGAGATGTGGTCCCA
>JASHSH010000271.1 GCA_030040955.1 Rhodospirillales bacterium | reverse complement strand
AAAGAGGTGCGCGTCCTCGCTATCGATTGCAGCGTCTCCGGCTGCGCCGCCGCCGTGACCGCGGACGGGCGCCTGGCCGCCCGCGCGGACGCAGCTCCCGGCACGGGCCAGGCCGAAGCGCTGATGCCGCTGCTCGCGCGCACGATGTGCGATGCGGGGCTCGGCTGGGACGCGCTCGGGCTGATCGCGGTGACCGTCGGTCCCGGCAGCTTCACCGGGTTGCGCATCGGGCTAGCCGCGGCGCGCGGGCTCGCCCTGGCGAGCGGCGTACCCCTCGCCGGAATCCCCACGCCGGACGCGATCGCCGAGGCGACGGGCGCGGAGGAACGCGCGGGACGCTGCCTTATGGTCGCCATCGACGCGCGCCGGTCCGATCTGTTCGTTCGCCTCTACGCGTCTGATCTGACTCCTCTCGGCCCGATCGAAGCGATGCTCGCCGAGGACGCCGCGCGGTGGCTGCCCGGTCCGCTCCTGCTCGCCGGCAATGGCGCTGCCCGTATCGCGGCGCTGCGTCCCGAGGTGAGGATATCCGCAGCCGCCGCCCTGCCCGATCCCGTGCTGCTTGCTTCGCTCGCCGAACGACGGTTCCGCGACGGAAGCGCGTTGCCGCCGGTCCCGCTGTATCTTCGTCCCGCCGATGTCACGTTGCCGAAGGCGACGGGATGAATCTCCGTCCGGTCGTGCCGACCGACGTGGAGCTGCTGGCGGCGTTGCACCGCTTCGGCCCGCCGCCGCCCTGGGACGCCGACTCGTTCGCCGGGCTGTTGGCGACGCCGCGCATCTACGGGTTTCTCGCGGGTGAAGCGGAACCCGAAGGATTTGTGCTCTGCCGAGTCGCGGCCGACGAGGCCGAGATACTCACGATTGTGGTCGCGCCGGAGCGGCGCCGGAACGGCGTCGGGCGCGCGCTGGTCGAGGCGGCGGAAGCGGTCGCGCGCGAACACGGCGCGGCGACCATGTTTCTCGAAGTCGCCACCGACAATGCGCCGGCCCGCGCCTTCTATGCCGCGCTCGGCTTCGATCCGGTGGGAAGGCGGCCGCGCTACTACGGTGGCGCGATCGACGCGCTGATTCTCTACCGGCGACTCGACATCTGACGCGGGCGCGGCGCGCAACGCGCGGTTTCCGCGCGGAAACCGAGCGGCCCCATTCTGGTCACATTCGGCGGCTAGAGAGTCGGCGGGCGCGCAGGGGACAGGGACTGCCTTCGCCGGATCGCGCAACCGAACCTTCGCTTGCACCGCCGCGCGCACCGCGCGCACGATCCGGCGCAGACATCCCGAAACCAGGCCGACCGGGAGTGCCGCGCGCGGCACGCACCGGGAACGGCCGAGTCCGCGGTCGGGCGTGGAACGGACGGCGAAGCTTGGGGGCGACACGCACGCTGCGGAGAAGGTTTGGCAGTGGAGGAAGAGGATCATGCGCGGCATTGCCCCCATCCATCCCGGCGAACAGCTCCGCGAGGAATTCATGAAGCCGCGCGGGCTGAGCGTGGAGCTGCTGGCCGACGGACTCGGCGTGGCTTCGCGGCGCGTGCTCGACATCGTCGAGGAGCGCCAGCCGGTGAATGGCGAGATGGCGCTCCGGCTCGCGCGCTATTTCGGCACCACCGCGCGATTCTGGCTTGACATGCAGCGTGATTTCGACCTGGAGCGGGCGGCGATGGCGCTCGGCAACCGGCTCGATGTCGAGGTCAAGCCGGGCGCCCCGCGCGAGGGCGCCGAGTAGCCCCGCATTCAGGCGGCGCGGGCGGCCAGCCGCTCGCTGATCTCCCACAGCCGGCGGGCGGACGCCTCGTCCCGCGCCTCGGCCGACGGATCGATCAGCTTGCATTTGTCGTAGTAGCCGCCGCTCTTGCCTTCCACCTCGGGCGACGAGGCGAGATAGACCAGGGTCTCGGCGCCCTTCTCCGGCGACAGGAAGAACAGCTTGGCGATGCGGCCGACGATCCACATCGCGCCGCCCAGATTGTTGACGATGCGGGTGGCGACCACGCCGGGATGCAGGCAGTTGACGGTGACCCCGGTGCCCGCGAGCCGGCGCGCCAACTCGCGCGTGAACAGGATATTGGCGAGCTTCGACCGCCCATAGGTGATCTGCCAGCCGAATTCCCGCTCCGACTGGAGGTCGTCGAAGTCGAGCGTCTTGCCCATATGCGCGATGGACGCCGTGTTGACGATGCGCGCGGGCGCCGAGGCGATCAGCTTCCCGCGCAATCCCTCGGTGAAGACGAAATAGGCCATGTGGTTGATCGCGAAGGTGCGCTCGAGCCCGTCGGCGGTGACTTGGCGACTGGTGAACATCGCGCCGGCATTGTTGATCAGCACGTCGATGCGCGGCTCGGCGGCGGCAACGGCGGCGGCGAGGCGCTTCGTGTCGGCGATGCGCGACAGATCGCCGAGATGGCAACCGTGCGCGGCGGCGGGCGCGATCCGCTTCAGATGCGCCAACGTCGCGGCCGCCCGGTCCTGATCGCGCGCGATCAGGACGATGCGCGCACCCATCGCGGCGAGCCGCTCGGCGGCGGCCTGCCCGATGCCCGAAGTGCCGCCGGTGATGACGACCGTCTTGCCTTGCATGCTTGCCTCCGACCCCAGGCGGCGATCTTACCCGCCCGATCCGAGGGCGTCATGGACAGCACGCCCGCGCGCGGCCATATTCGCTTGACGGGCGCGAGGGCGGCGGCGCATCAGGAGGCGCCGAAGCCGCGAACGCCCTGAAGCCGAAAGGAAATCCGGCATGGCCGCGAAGGAACCGGTGCTCGACATTGCCTGCCTCGACCATATCGAGCTGCTGACGCCCAAGCCAGAGCAGAGCCTGTGGTTCTTCCGCGATGTGATCGGCATGGACGAGGTGCACCGGCATGGCCAGTCGGTCTATCTGCGCTGCTACAACGACTATGCCCAATATTCGCTCAAGCTGACCGAGGCCAAGCTGCCCGGGCTGGGCAATGTGAGCTGGCGGGCGATGAGCGAGCCCGCGCTGGCGCGCCGCGCCGAGGCGATTTCGGAGGCTGGCCTGGCGCGCGGCTGGAGCAACGGCGATTTCGGCATCGGCCGCACGCTGCGCTTCGAGGACCCTGACGGCCACAAAATGGAGCTGTTCTTCGAGCAGGAACGCTACCGCGCCCCACCCGACAAGGCATCCTCGCTCAAGAACTTGCCGCAGAAATTTACCGGCCGCGGGGTGGGCGGCAAGCGCATCGATCATCTTGCGCTCCTGTGCGGCAGCGTCGCCAAGGTGCGCGGCTTCTTCCAGGACCAGCTCGGCTTCCGGCTGCGCGAGCAGGTGCTGTACAACCAAGGCCGCACCGAAATCGGCAGCTGGATGAGCGTGACCAACGTGCACCACAATGTCGCGCTGGTGACCGACGTGCGTGCGCAGGGCGGGCGCAGCGGACGGCTGCATCATTACGGCATATGGGTCGACAATCGCGACGAGGTGCTGCGCGCCGCCGACATCTACCGCGAGAACGGCATCTTCATCGAGGCGGGCCCGTCGCGGCACAATCTTTCGCAGGCCTTCTATCTCTATGCCTATGAGCCGGGCGGCAATCGGGTCGAGGTGTATTCGAGCAGCTTCCTGATCTTCGCGCCCGATTACGAGGTGATCACCTGGAACGAGGCCGAGCGCGAGGGCGGCGTGTATTGGGGATCGAAGCTGCCCGACAGCTTCCTCAACTACGCGACTCCGCCGATCGCGGCCGATCCCAAGAAGGCCGCGCTGGCCCGCGAAGTCCCCATCTTCGATCCGCAATAGCGCGCCGAGCCGATGGCCGCCAAGCCGCGCAAGCGCGCCCCCGCCGCGGGCACGACCAAGCGCCCCCGCACCCGTTTCCGGCTGCTCGGGAAGGAGGTCGAGGTGCCCGCCGGCATGACCCTGCTCAACGCGATGCAGGTGGCCGGGCACGACTATCTCAAGGGCTGCGGCTGCCGGATGGGCGATTGCGGCGAATGCGCGGTCTATTACCGGATGCCGGGCGCGCCGGTGACGCTGCGCGACTTCTCCTGCGAGCTGCGCGTGATGGAGGGGATGGATGTGATGGAGGTTCCGTTCAAATGGAACCTCGCGTTCCGACGGGCCGGCGAGGGGGAGAAATGACTGGCGCGCGCGTCAGGATTGCGCTCGGGTAACGCCGCAGTTTGCCTGCCCTTTCGCCGCGCTCCGGAATTGCCCATATTGAGGCAATTGCGCGGCCTTTGCGGGCGATGGCCCGGCCGGCCGCCGGAGGAGGAACGCCATGACCGACGCCGTGATCGTCGCCGCCGCGCGCACCGCCATCGGATCGTTCAACGGAACGCTTGCCGGCCAGTCCGGCGCCAATCTCGGCGAGGTCGCCATCCGCGCCGCGCTCTCCCGCTCGAAGGTCGCGCCCGCCGAGGTCAGCGAGGTGATCATGGGCCAGATCCTGACCGGCGGTCAGGGAATGAACGCCGCGCGCCAGGCCTCGATCGCCGCCGGCGTGCCGCAGGAGACGCCGGCCTGGACGATCAACCAGGTCTGCGGCTCGGGGCTGCGCAGCGTCGCGCTCGCCAGCCAGGCGATCAAGACCGGGGATTCCGCCATCGTGATCGCGGGCGGGCAGGAAAGCATGACCGGCGCCACCCACGCGGTCTATCTGCGCTCCGGGCAGAAGATGGGCAACACCGAGCTCGTCGACACCATGATCAAGGACGGGCTGTGGGACCATTTCAACGGCTATCACATGGGCGTGACCGCCGAGAATGTCGCCCGGCAGTGGCAGATCACCCGCGACGACCAGGACGAGTTCGCTGCCGCCTCCCAGCAGAAGGCCGAGGCCGCGATCAAGGGCGGCCGTTTCAAGGACGAGATCGTGCCGGTGAAGATCGTGGTGAAAAAGGAAGAGAAGAATTTCGATACCGACGAGAATCCGCGCTACGGCACCACCAAGGACGTGCTCGCCAAGCTCAAGCCTGCCTTCCAGAAGGAGGGCACGGTGACCGCCGGCAACGCCTCGTCGATCAACGACGGCGCGGCCGCGCTGGTACTGATGAGCGATGCCGAGGCGGCCCGGCGCGGGCTGAAGCCGCTCGCCACCGTGGTCTCCTGGGCGCAGGCGGGGGTCGATCCCGCGGTGATGGGCACGGGGCCGATCCCGGCCTCGCAGGCGGCGCTGAAGAAGGCGGGCTGGAAGACATCCGACCTCGACCTGGTCGAGGCCAACGAGGCCTTCGCCGCGCAGGCCATCGCGGTCAACCGCACGTTGGGCTGGGACACGGCGATGGTGAACGTGAACGGGGGTGCGATCGCGCTGGGACATCCGATCGGCGCCTCGGGCGCACGCATCCTGACCACCCTGCTGCACGAAATGATCAAGCGCGACGCCTAGAAGGGGCTGGCGACGCTGTGCATCGGCGGCGGCATGGGAATCGCGCTGACGGTGGCGCGCTAGCGGATCGGACCACGCGGTCCCGCGTCACGAGGACCGGCGGGTGATATGGGGAGGGGGAGGAT
>JASHSH010000270.1 GCA_030040955.1 Rhodospirillales bacterium | reverse complement strand
CGATGGAACCGACCTTCCGGCGCATTTTCGGCGACAAGGGCGCCATGCGCATATGGTTCGCCAACCTGATCATGTACTCGGCCGCGCTCACCGTGGCCGGCTGCTATGTCCCATTCACCGAAATCGGTGGCGCGGTAATGAAGATGCTGGCGGACACGCGCGGCATCACGATCGACGACCAGGACAAGAAGGAGCTGACGGACAAATTCTCGACCATGCCGCCGCATCCCGAGGTCCCGGCGGCGCTGCGCAAGCTGCGGGGCGCGGGATTTCGTCTGTTCACCCTCACCGACAATCTGCTCGAGGTGCAGACGCGCCAGCTCGAACATGGCGGCATCGTCGATCTATTCGACCGAAGGTTCAGCGCGGATGGCGTCAAGCATCACAAGCCGTCACGCGAGGCATACGCCTATGTCGAGAAGGAGCTGAAGGTAGCGCCCTCGCAGCTCTGCCTGATCGCCTGCCATACCTGGGACACGCTCGGCGCGGTCGCGGCCGGGTGGGACGCGGCGCTGATAAAGCGCCCGGGAAACGATGTGCTTGGCGTCGGGCCCCAACCCCAGATCGTCGGCGACGATCTCGACGACGTCGCCGACCAGCTCATCGCCCGACACGGCGCGAACAGCTGAGGGAGGCGGCGGCCCCGCCGCGGGACGGAGCCGGGAACGCGGGCCTACCCGCCGGCCTTCATCTGCTCGATCTTCTTGCGCAGCGCGGCGTTGAGCCCGTCCACGGTGCCGCCGCTCGACTGGATGGCGGAGGCGAAGTCCTGGCGCTGGGTCAGCGCCATGCTCACGCCCTCGACGAAAATGTCGACGATGCGCCAGCCCGCCGGCGTCTTGTGCACCCGCCATTGCAGCGGGATCGGGTCGGCGGAAGCGCGCACGATCTTGGAATCGACCAGCAGCACGCTGGCATCCTGCGGATCGGGCCCGGCGCCCGAGACGTCGAGCCGCACCCCGGCATAGCCGTTGAACCGCCCGGTCCAGGTCAGCACCGTGAAGTCGCGGAACAGATCGAGGAACTGCTGTTGCTGCTCGGCGCTCGCGCCCTTCCAATGCCGGCCCAGCACGAACTGGCCGATCGCCGGAATGTCGAAGCTCGCCACGAACAGCTTGGAGAAGGCGTCCACCTTCTGCTGCTTGGTGTCGGCGGTGTTGTCGACCAGGGCGATCGCCTGGTCGGCCATCTGGGCGATGAACTGGCGCGCATCCGCCGCGTCGTCGGCGCGGGCCGGCGCCAGGGCGGCGAAGGCGAGCGCCAGCGCGCCGAGCAGCGCGGGCAGGGGATTGCGTCTCATCGGGTTCGGCATGGCGGGGACTCGCATGGATCGGATGACGGGATCGGCTCGCCGGCGGCCTATTGGAACGCCGGAAGCTTGGTCGCGGATTTGCCCTGCGCGATCAGCGCGGCGCGGTGCTGGCGGTAGAGGCTGCGCAGGGTGGCGTAGTAGTCGAGCGAGGTGCGCCGGATATCGTCGAGGAAGTCGAGCACGGACTCGCGCTGCACCACCGCGTTCATGCCGAACTCGGTATAGGAGATCCACTCCATGTTGCGCTCGTAGAGATAGATCCCGACCGGATCGCCGACCAGATCGACGCCGAGGCCGAACGCATCGCGCGGGTCGGAGGGGCCGAAGATCGGCAGCACCAGATAGGGCCCGTCGCCGACGCCCCACACGCCCAGCGTCTGGCCGAAATCGGCGTCGTGATGCGGAATGCCGAGCGGCTTGGCCACGTCCATGATGCCGAGCACGCCGAACGAGCTGTTCAGCGCGAACCGCTCCAGCGTCTCGCCCGCCTTCTTGCCGTTGCCCTGGAGAACGTCGTTCACGAATACCCACGGATCGCCGAGGTTGCGCAGGAAGTCAGCCACGCGATCGCGGCCGAATTGCGGCACCACCGCGCGATAGCCCTGGGCGATGGGGCGCAGGAACACGGTATCGAGCGCGCCGTTGAAGTCGAACACGGCGCGGTTCATCGGTTCGAGCGGATCGTTGATCTGGTCGTATTCGGCGCGCGCGTCGGGATCGTCGGCGGGAGGCCGCTGCGCGCAGGCGAACAGGAGGGCCAGCATCGCCAGGGTCGCCCAGCGCAGCGCCCCTTTTGCATGGGCTTTGGCACGCATTTCCGCTACCGGAAGACGACCCACGTCCCAGCGTCCCCGCGCCGCAACTACGACCCGTCCCGACCCCGATGGTACGCGCGACTCGTTAACACAGGCTTGCCGAAAAGACCAGAGCCGAGGGGGCCGCGAAGCCCGGCGCGGCGCGGCGCTTGGCGCGGGGCGGGGCGTTGCGCGCCCTGCTACCCTGGCATACGGTAACCTTCGGTGCAGAGGCCAGGTGTGAAGACCAGCGAACGAACCTTCGAAAGCGGGTCCGTGATCTTCCACGAGGGGGAGAACGGGGATTCGGTCTTCATCGTCGAATCGGGCCGCATCGAGCTGACCAAGGCCGGGCCCGACGGGCAACCGGTGCAGCTCGCCATGATCGGCGCCAACGAACTGCTCGGCGAGATGGGCGCGGTCGACGATGCCCCGCGCGGCGCCACCGCGCGCGTGCTGGAAACCGCCCGGGTGCGCGCCATTCCGCGCCGCGAATTCAAGGCCTGGCTGCAACAGGAGCCCGACGCGGCGATGCGGGTGATCGCCGTTCTGGTCGAACGGCTGCGCGCCGCCGATGCCCTCATCGCGCGCAGCAAGGGGGCCGTCGGGGCGGCCGGGATCGAGGGTCAGGCGCAACCCGCGCCCGGCCTGATCGAGGCGGTGATCACCTGGATCGGCCGGCGCCGGACCCGTGCCGGCGGCGGGCAGGCGCCGGGCGCGGAGACCCCGCCCTTCAAGATCGGCGTCGCCGTGCTCGACAACGATACCGACCGCGCCTGGACCCAGGCGCTCGCCGGCCTGCTCGAAGGCAAGACCGGCATCGCCGCGCGCGCGCTCGAAACGCCGGTCCAGCCGCCCACCGACGACAACCAGGCGCAGATGTTCGCCGCCGTCGTGCGCGCCCGACAGCTGCTTGCCCAGATCGGCGATCTCGACTTGCTGATCTGGGGCGCGGTGGACGAAAACGGATTTTCGCTCGCCTTCACCGGGCTGGCGCCCTCGGACGACGAGCGGCCGGGCAATTTCGGCCCTTATGTGCGGCTGAGCCTCGCCGCCGACATGGAAGCGCCGGTGGTCGAGGTGCTGTACGCCGTCGCGCTCGCCGCCATCGAGCCCTCGACCGACGCGCAGCACATGCTGCTGCATCGCGCGCTGCCCGCCGCGCTCGATGCGATCGGCGATCTGCCCAAGGCGCTGCCGAATCCCTGGGGCGCCGCGCTCCAGCGCTCGGCGCTCGGCTGCCTCGGCCACGCCTTCGCCACGGTGGCGGCGTGGGACGGCGACAAGCGCTGGTACGAGCGCGCGGCCGAGGCCTACCGCGCCGCGATCCAGCGCCTGCCGCGCGGCGATCACGGCATCGACGAGGCGCTGCTGCGCCGGCATCTCGGCGGCGTGCTGATGGCGATGGCGGACAAGCGCCAGGACGCGGCGATGCTGGAAGCCGCGGTCACCGAGTTCCGCACCGGGCTCGAATGCCTGATGAAGACCACGCATCCGCAGGAATGGGGCGGCGCGCAAAACCGGCTCGGGCTGGCCTTGCAGAAGCTCGATCTGCTCTCGGGGCGTTCCGATCTGATCAAGGACGCGCTCGCCGCCTTCCACGCCGCGCTCACCGCCTTCCCGCGCGCCGAGGCGCCGCAGCGCTGGGCCGAGGTGATGAACAATCTGGCCCAGGCGTTGCAGACCTATGGCGACCAGGTGAAAAGCCCCGAGGTGCTGGAGCGCGCGGTCGAGGCGTGCAAGGCCGCGCTCGAACTGCGCTTCCGCGAACGCCAGCCGCTGGCCTGGGCGGCGACGCAGAACACGCTGGGCTCGGCCCTGTTCC
>JASHSH010000026.1 GCA_030040955.1 Rhodospirillales bacterium | reverse complement strand
GGCCGGGGCGGCATCGGCCAGCTTGATCGCGCCGCCGGCGTCGGGCGCCGGGGTGCCGGCGGAGTTCGCTTTCGGCCCGCCCTCGTCGACGGTGTCCGGCGGGGCGGCCGGCGTGCTGTCGGGCGGCAGCGCGACATCGTTGCGCAGGTAAAAGTCGCGCCAGTCCTCGATCCGCGATTCGACGAACTTGCGCTGATCGGCCGACCGGATCTTGCCGGCCGAGTCCGCGGCGTCGGCGGATCGGCCAAGCGCGGCCTCGACGAGGGACTTGATGCGCAGCAGCTCGTCGGTCGAGCCCTTCATCTGGATCAGCTGGTCGATGGCGCCGACGGCGAGGTCGGGACGGCGCGCGTAGTAGGCGGCGACCACGAAGGCGCGCAGCGAATATTCGTCGTTCTTGTTGTAGAGCAGGCACTGGGCCAGCTTGTCGACCGCGTCGGCGTAGTTGCCCATCTCGATGTCGAGGATGCCGAGCCCGTACGCGGCCGGCGCCAGGGTGGGATCGTGCCTGAGCGCCGCGTTGTAGCCGACCGCGGCCAGGTCGCGTTTCGGCAGGTCCCCTTGCTCCGCCTCCATGTGGTAGGCGACCGCGTTGAGGAAATGCAGGTTGGCGTTGTTCGGATCGTGCAGCAGCGCGTGATTGAGCAGCTTGCTCGCGTCCTGGTTATGCCCGTCGAGCAGCATCTGGCGCGCGTCGTGCAACGCCTGTTGCGAGGTCTCCATCGGCTGGTGCTTGCCGGACGAAGAATCGTCGGCGCAGCCCGCGGTCGCGGCGAACAGCGCGAAAGCGAGCGCGCAATGGCGGGCCGCTGCCAAGCCGCGTGGCCGCCAACGAGTCGATGCGTTCATGTCAGACCGTGCCCCACTTTGTCCGAACCACGACCCCCGCACCCACCCGTCCGGCTTGCCTTTCGGTACCCTTCCGAGCGGAAAACATACCCAATTCGCGCTCCCGGAACCAGCCGCGAAACACGATGCGCACCCGGCCCCCGCGCCCGCCGCTAGGAAGCGTCCACCAGCTCGGCATAGCGGAGCATGGTGACCGGCGGATAGACCTGCACCCGCCGCGCCACCCGCATGTTCACCAGCAGCGAAAAGCGCGACAGATATTCGATCGGGATGTCCTTGGCCGCCACGCCGCGCACCAGTATCTGCTCGATCTTGTAGCCGGCGAACTCGCCGACCGCGTTGAGCGAGGCGACCAGGCCGGCGAGCGCCGAGCCTTGGCGCATCATCTGCTCGTTGGGGCTGAACACCGGCATGCCCAGATCGAGCGCCTTGGCGGTGATCGGGCGGGCGAGCGGCAGGAAGAACGAGGTCGAGGGCAAGTAGAGCGCGTCCGGGCGGCGCGCCGCGATCCGCTCGAGCGCGGGCGGGATCAGCTCTTCCTGCGGCTCACCCTTTGCATCGACGCAGGTCTCGACCGCGATCTCGATGTCCGCCTTGCCGGCGATGTCCTGGAACTGGCGCACGGCGCCGACCCCGTAGGATTCGGCGCTGTTGTAGAGCAGGCCGAGCCGCTTGGGCGCGAAGAAGGAATTCAGCGCCTCGAACTGCACCGGGATCGGCGGCAGATGGATCACGCCGGTCAGGTTGCGTCCGCCATGGTCGAGGCTGGGCACGATGTTCGACGCCACCGGATCGCCGACCGCGGCGAACACCACCGGTATGTCGGTCACGAAGCGGCCGGCATCGCCGCCGACGGGGCCGACCACGCCGAGCACGGCCTCGGTCGCGTAGGCATAGATCAGGTCGGGGCGCGCCTGCTTGGCCTCGGCCACGATGGCGGCGAGCTTGGCCTTGTCCTGCGCCGCGTCGCGCGCGGTGAACTCGACTTCGACGCCGGCGCGGCGGAGATAGTCCATCATGCCGCGGTCGGCGTCGGTGTCGCCGCGCCACTGGATCATGAATACGCGGAATGGCGGCCGCGCCGCGCCCGTCCGCCCCGCCGCCGCGGCGAGCGCGAGTCCGGCCGCGCCGCCCGCGGCGATCCGGTGGAAATCGCGGCGCGAGAAGGGCGTCATTCGGCGGGACTCTCCTGCTTGGCGCGGGAGGCGCGCAGCACCAGGGCGAGGATCACCGCCGAGGCGGCGACCCAGGCGCCGAAGGCCGCGATCGCCCGCTCGAAGCCGAAGGCGCCGGCGAGCGAGGCCGCCACCATCGGCCCGAGGAAGGCCGGCAGCCGCTCGCCCACCCGGAACACGCTCATCACGCGCGGCAGGCCCATATTGGCGATCTGCCGGCCGCTGAGCGCCGGGATCAGGCTCATCTGCGAGGGCACGCTCATCGCCTGGCCGATGCCCATGGTCGCCACCGCGATCAGGATGCCGTGCTCGCGGTCGAGCAGCACGGCGAGCGCGCCGAGGGCGCAGATCAGCGAGCCGACCACCACGCTGGCGCGCTGGAGCTTGCGCCGGTCGACCTGCGCCGCCAGCGCCGGGGCGAGGATCGCCATCGCGATGCCGTAGAGCGAGACCACGCGGCCGATCTCGGCCTTGGTGTCGCCGAGCGAGAACAGGTAGAGCGGCGCGAGATAGAGCAGGAAGGCGACGTTGAACATGCGGTTGGGCACCGCGCAGAACAGCAGCAGCGAGGCGAAGCTGCCGTTGCGCGCGAGGCGCAGATAGCTGTTTCCCGCCGGCGCGCCGGCCGCGGCGGCGGCCACCTTCTGCATCGGGCGCTCGCGCGAGCCGCCCAGCGTGCCGATCACGAAGGCGCCGCAGATCAGAACGACCGCCGCGCTGAGCACGAGGGCGCCGCGGAAGCCGAGCTGCTGGGCGGCGATGCCGCCGAGCGCGGTGCCGCAGAAGGTGGCGAGGAAGAAGGTGCCGGTGAAGGTGGCGATGCCGAGCGTGCGCAGCTCCTTCGGCACATGGGTCAGGATCGCCGCCTGGCAGGTCATGAAGGCGAGGCCGAGGCCGAGGCCGGCGAGCCCGCGCGCGGCGAGCAGGGTCGGGAAATCGCCCGCCAGGGCGGCGCCGGCCATGCCGGCGGCCGAAAATCCGACGCCGGCGACGAACAGCGCGCGGTGCGAATAGCGCTCCATCAGCGGCGGGCCGAACAGCTGCGCGATCGCCGAGATCAGCCAGTAGACGACCACCGGCAGGCTGAGCAGGAAGTCGCGCGTCAGGCCCCAGAACGGCGTGGCCAGGTCGCGCGCGAAGATCGGCAGGAACGAGGACGACATGGTGTCGCCGAGCACGAACAGGAACAGACCGACGCGGATGAATCGTACCATGAGCTGCCAGGGGACGACCCCGCCGCCCGGCACGCGGCTCTTCGCGCCGTCCCCGCTCCCCGGCGGCGCGGCGGCGCGGGCGGTGGCGCGCAGCAGATCGTGCAATTCGCGGAAGCCGAAGGCGCGCCGCGGCGGCCGGAGTTCGCCGGCGAGCACCTCGGCGCCCCAGGATTCGAGCGAACGCAGCGGCCCGGTGATGCCGTAATCGAGCAGCAGCAGAACGAGCTCGACGGCGCAGATCGCGGTCACCACCAGCACGGTGACCACGTCGAACAGCCGGTCCTTGATCAGGCGGCGGATATGGTCGGGATCGATGCCGACGAAGATGTCGCCGATGGCGGCGCCTCCGCTCGCCGCGGCGACCGGCACGGCGACGGTGCTGAATCCGCCGGCGTCGCCCAGGCGGGGAGCCGAGCCCGGCGGCGTGCGCTCGAGCGCCAGCAGCTCGACGGTGGGCGGGATCGAACGGCCCTGCGTGGCGACCACCCGGCCGGCGGCGTCGGTGAACGCGATATAGCCGATCTCGGGATTGTCCCTGCGCGCCTCCTTGTAGAGATCGTCGAGCCCGCGCAGCTTGTCGAGCGGGATGCCGACCGCCACCGCCTGCTCGATCTCGTGGCCGAGCAGCGTGGCGATGGCCAGCTGCTTGGCGGCGAGCACCACCGGCAGCTCGCGGTACTGGCGCTCGGCGACCAGGATGGTCGAGCCGATGCCGGCGATCAGCAGCCCGCCGATCGCCGCGATCAGCACGTGCCAACGAATGCGCCGCAGCGCCGCGACGCCGGCCGGCTGGCTCATCTCGCCGCCGATCCGCCCGGCGGACGGGCGGCCAGGCGCCGATACGGCTCCGCCAGCAGCTCGCCCAGCGGGTCCCCGCCCTGGGGCGCGGGCGGCTCGGGCGGAGCCCGGCCCGCCGCGACGGAGGCGGCGAACTCCTCCGCGTAGCGGCCCCAGGACGGCAGCAGCCGAACCAGCGGCAGGACGGCCCAGATGGCGAGCGGCACGAGCAGGATGGCGAGCGGCACCGTGATCCACAGTCCGGACTCGAGCAGGAACCGGTCGAATTGCTGGCGCGGCCGCTCGATCACGCGGGCGTCCTGGATGAAGGCGATCAGCCCCACCGTCTTGTTGAAGGTGTTGGCGATGGGGACCAGGACGCCGAAGCCCCGCTGGTCGGAGATCGGCCAGAACTGGGCCCCGGGCTCGCGTTGCATCGCGCGCGCCCAGGCGGTCGGCAGCGGCTCGCCGAGGCCGACGCCCGGGCGCGGCAGCGCGACGTATTGCGCGCCCTGGGATTCGTACACCGCGATCTCCTCGATGTCGCGGTTCGAGGCCAGCGTCTCGTCGACCACCCGCTGGCCGCCGGCGAAGCTGCCGATCGAGACGCCGAGCGCCAGGGCCTCGGCGTAGACGTCGCGCACGCTGGTCGCGGTGGCGAGCAGGCGGGCGTCGTAGGTGTCGATCAGGAAGCTGCGGAAGTAGAGGCTGTTGAGCGCGCCGATGGCCAGCGCGCTGCCGACCAGCACACCGACCGCGCTCACCACCACTGCCAGCTTGACCCGCATCGCAGGCACGCGAACCTAGTCGATATACTCCGGCTGACGCACGTTGAACAGCTCGGCGATCGTCTTGCCGGCCTCCATCGACTTGACCCAGGACTGCTCGGTCCGCATTTGCTCCTGGCAGCGCAGGAGCACCGCGGCGGCGCGCACCAGCGGCACCACCGCCACGCCGTCGTCGTCGCCGAGGATGATGTCGCCGGGGCTGATCGACATGCAGCCGATGCCGACGGGGATGTCGATGAAGCCGCCGAACTCCTTGACCGGGCCGCGCGGGGTGACCGAGCGGCAGAACACCGGCATGTTGAGGCCGAGCAGCACCTCGCAATCGCGCACCGCGCCATCGACCACGATGCCGGCGCCCTTGCGGATCATGCACTGGCGGGTGACCATCTCGCCGGCCATCGCCACGTCCTCGCGGCCGGCGGCGGCGACCACGATCACGTCGCCCGGCTGCATCGTGCTGCACAGCACATGGACGCAGGCATTGTCGCCCGGCGTGGGCTCGACCGTGCGCGCCTGGCCGCAGATCTTCCAGCCCGACTTCAGCGCCTTGATCTCGCCGGACAGGCTCATGCTGCGATTCTGCGCGTCCGAGGCGATGGCGGCCGGTACCTTCTTCCAGGCCGCCAGCTCGTCGGCGGTGAGGCGGTGGAAATTGGTTCGCGCGATCTGCACAGCCATGGATCGTCCTCCTTGCTCTGGTTTCAGTTGGCCGCGCGGCCGGCCAGGAACAGTTGGCCGCCGCCGCCGGTAACGATGGTGACGACTTGCTCCGCCACGCTGCGCGCGGTGCGCTCCAGCGTCGCCACCGACGAGCCGCCGACATGCGGCGTGGCGATCAGGTTGGGCGCGCGGAACAGCGGATGCGAGAGGTCGGGCGGCTCCTGGGCGAACACGTCGAGGCCCAGCCCGCCGAGCCGGCCGGAGACCAGCGCATCGGCGGCGGCATCCTCGTCGATCGCGCCGCCGCGCCCGGTGTTGATCAGGATCGCGCCCTTCCGCATGCGCGCGATCTGGGCGGCGCCGATCGCGCCGGCCGAGCTCGGCCGGTGCGGCAGGTGCAGCGAGACGATGTCGGCCTCGCCGAGCAGCGAATCGAGATCGAGGGCGCGTTCCGTCCCCTCCTCGGCCAGGATCGCGTCGGGCACCGAAGGCGAATGCACCAGGATGCGCATGGCGAAGCCGGCGCGGGCGATGCGGGCCAGCCGCCGCCCCGCCTGGCCGAAGCCGACGATGCCGAGCGTACGGTCGGCGAGCTCGAGGAAGCTCGCGCGGAACTTGATGGCGAAGTCTCCCGCCCGCACCGCGCGGTCGGTCTCCGGCAGGCGCTTGGCCAGCGCCAGGATCAGCGCCATCGCATGCTCGGCCACCGACAGCGAATTCGCGCCCGGCGTGAACACGACCGGGATGCCGCGCGCCCGGGCGCGGTCGAGATCGATCGCGTCGAGTCCGACCCCGTGCTTGGCGATGACGCGCAGGCCGGGATGGCGCGCCATGAACCCGTCGTCGACCGGCGCGTTGCGGCTGATCACGGCGGCCACCCGATCGGCCGCGCCGCCGGCGTCGGCCCCCTGTACCGGCTCGATTCCGGCCGCGCGAAGGATTTCGTCGGCGATGGGATGGATGGGCTGGAGGATCAGGCAGATCGGCGCGGGGTCGCGGGCGCGCGCCCGGCCTCGCGCTGCGGGGGAGTCGTGGTCGCGGGCTTCCGCCATGCCGTGCTCCAAGGCCGCGATTCCGGCCGCGTCGATGCCGTCTCTCCCACGGACCGCCAGGCTGTAGAGCAGGTCAAAGACCCCCCGTGGTCCGACCGTCGCCCCCTCCCGGCGACCGCGGCGGCGGGCGTTCGGAGGGCGCGTCAGCGTATCGGGCGGGGCGAACGCCTGCAAGGAATGATTGGGGCCGCCGCGCGCCGGCGCGCCCCTCGATTCGGGCCTACGGCCGGGCTCGGAACGGGGCCGGGACCGGAAGCGCCGCGCGCTACTGATGGCAGACGTGGAACGAGAACGCGGCCACCGTCTCGCTGATGCCGGTCGGATCGAAGCCGGCCAGCGCCTTCAGCGCCTCGCCGGTGTTCTGCGCGGTGGCGAGCTTCTCCATCTTCGCCGCGTAGGAAACGCCCTTCGCCGTCGCCATCAGCGTCTTGTATTGCGACGAGTTCTTGAGCTGGTTCCAGGCATCCTTCGCCTGCTGGATCTGCTGCTCCAGCTTGGTCGCCTCCTCGGCCGAATCCTCGGCCGCCTCGGCCTCGCCGGCGCCGCCCATGGTGGCGATGTTGACGGCGAGCGTGAGCGTGCTGGTCACCATGTTGGCGGTGACGGTCGCGCATTCCTTCGAGCTGGTGGCGCAGCCGGCGCCGCAGGCGGAATAGCCCGACGGGCAGGAATCCCAGCAGACCGGTCCGATTCCGCTATACCCGCTCTTGCAACCGACATAGCAAAGTCCGGCGTCGTAGCTCTTGTTCGACGGGCAACCGGGGATGGTGCCGACTCCGCGGCCGTAGGAATCCTTGACGATGT
The DNA here is from genome assembly GCA_030040955.1 of Rhodospirillales bacterium. Taxonomy (GTDB): domain Bacteria; phylum Pseudomonadota; class Alphaproteobacteria; order Rhodospirillales; family Magnetospirillaceae; genus JASHSH01. The sequence continues at coordinate 4,213 of JASHSH010000026.1, read as the reverse complement.
CGAGCCCGGTCAGCCCCTTGTAGCCCGCCGGCACGGAAGGCGTATTGAGCGCGCAGAACAGTCCGACATTGGTGTAGCCGGACGGGCATTCGTGCTTCTTGAACCAGCAGATGCCCCATTTCTCCGCCGTGCACACCCAGCTGCCGCCGGTGGTCAGCGCCTTGTCGATGTGGCAAAGCGCGCCGGTGTCGACATAGCCGCTCGGGCAGCTCTGCCAGCAGACCGGGCCGACGCCGTAATAGGTCGCCTTGCACTTGCCGTAGCACAGGCCGGCGTCGTTTTCCTTGGCGCCGCAATCGTTGGGGATGGTCCCGACGCCGCGCCCGTAGCTGTCCTTGTAGCAATAGTCGTCGGCGGCGAAGGCCGAAGACGCGAGCCACAGGCTGGTCGCCAGGATCGCCAGCAGATAGAGGATGCCGGAGCGGGTCATGCGTTTCCCCTTGCGTTCGAATCGGCGGCCGGCGGCGGCCTATTTCAGGAATTCCGCGAGCAGCGCCTGGTGCACATAGTGCTGGACCATCCGGTCGTCGGACAGCTTGCCGATGGCCGCCACCAGCGTCTCGCGCGCGGTGTGCCAGCGGTCGATGACGGCCGGGATCTTGGTCCCGTCGGCATCGGACAGCTTCATCGCGTCGAGCCTGGTGAGCGTCGCCTCGGCCTTCGCCTCGGCCGGAACGAAGGCATGGCCGCAGGCGGCGAGCTTCTGCACCTCGGCCTGCATCCATTGACGGTACGTGGCGTGCACGGGATCGATGGCGATCTTCTTGGTCGGGTCGGTCTGGGCGGCGTTGGCCTCCTCCAGCGCAAGCGCGCGGGCGTGGCCCGGCGGGACCTTGCGCGCCACGATCTCGTTGGCGATGGCGGTGCAATTGCTCATCGCCGCGATGGCGGCGCCGAGATCGCCGGCGCCGTCGCTCAACGCGTCGGCCCGGGCGGCGGAGGACGCGGCGACCGCGAAGGCGAACACGCACGCCGCGACGCGGATCGATTTCATGGCTGCCCTCCCCTCGGCGCCGGGCAACGCCGCGACCGGCGCGGCCGTTTTGCCCGCGGCCCGAATATGGAGCTGATCGTATCACGCGTCAGTGAAATGTGTCACACTCGCCGCGCGAAGGTTGGGTGACATCCCGCCGGCGCGTGCCGCGCGGGATCGCGGTGGGGAGGAGAAGCGATGCGGAAACGGTATTGGCTCCTGGGCATTGCCCTGTGCGCCGCCTGCGCCTCGGGCCCGGCGGTGACGAAATCGAGCGCGGACAGCGTGGTGGTGCGCTACGACTCGCTGCTGAACCAGATGCCCGACGCGCGCGACGTCGCCCAGGCCGAATGCAAGAAATACGGGCGCAACGCCGAGTTCCGCAGCGAAGCCCAAGACGACCAGCACAACCACCTGGCCACCTTCGCCTGCATCCAGTAGCGCCGGTTCGGGCGCGCGGACCGCGGCAGGGAGGCGGCAGACGGAATTCGCACGGGCGGGTACGGAACTCCAACCCAGGGAGGGCGAGATGAGTGAGTCCTGGACTTGGCGCGCGCATGCGGTTTCGGGCATGGCGGTCGCGGCGGCGTTGGCGTTGACCGCGCCCAGCGCTTGGGGCGCGAACGTGACGCTGGTGAGCGACGTCAACGCCGACAAGGTGCTGAAGCCGGGCGATATCATGTTCAAGCTGCTCAAGGAGAAGAGCAGCGTCACCGAATACGGGATCGCCGTCGACCAGAACGTGTTCAAGGACCTCGAATCGAAGTGGGACGCGGCCGCCAAGAAGGGCGACGCCAACGCGGTCCATGTCGCGGTCTATGTCGGGCCCAACGGGCGGACCGCCGAGGCATACATCAAGGAGAGCGGCGATATCGGCAACGGGGTCGACCGGCGCGACCTCGAAATCCATGCCGGCTATCTGTTCTACGTGTTCCGCCCGAAGGACGCCGCGCTCGCCGCCGCCGCGGCGAAGGTGGCCAGCATCTGGGCGAACGGCCGCATGAGCTATCTGCTGCCGCTCGCGGTGCCGCTCGAGAATTCCGATTTCGGCACCGAGGGCCACGACGATGCGCTCGATTACGGCAAGGAGGCCGGTCAGACGGGCGGGCCGAAGAATGTCAGCAAGATGTTCTGCTCATATTTCGGCGGCTCGGTCTACCAGGCCGCCATCGTGCAGTCGCTGCTGGCCAAGGATGCGAAGCTGGAGGCCAAGAAGATCGACATGCCCTACGCGCTTCAGCTCCAGGTCTCGCATGCCTCGCCCTACAAGCTGAACGAGCATCTCACCGCCGCGACCCAGGCCAAGTATGGCGGGGACTGGGAATTCGTCGGCGAAATCTACGTCCAGAAGTCGAAATAACCGGCCGCGGGAGGAACGACCATGCGCCGATCGATGTCGGCAGTCTGCGCGGCGATCCTGATCGCCGCGGCGCTGGGGCCGCCGGCGCGCGCCGACGACCAGAAGCCGAATCCGCTCGACAATGTGCCCGACAAGATGCCGTTCGACATTCCCTACGGCGCGCCGATCGCGCTCGACCAGGCCACCGCGCTGATCGAGGCGGCGATCGCCGAGGCCAAGCGGCGCGACTGGAAGATGAATGTCGCGGTGGTCGATTCGGGGGCAAACCTGGTCGCCTTCCAGCGCATGGACGGCGCGCAGATCGCCTCCGTCGCCATCGCCGAGCACAAGGCGCGCGCCGCCGCAAAGTTCCGGCGCGAGACCAAGGCGTTCGAGGCCGCCGTCCAGGGCGGCAATCTGGCCGTGCTCACGGTCGACGACGTGATGGCGGTGCGCGGCGGACTGCCGCTGGTCGTCGACGGCAAGCTGATCGGCGGCATCGGCTGCTCGGGCGGCACCAGCTCGCAGGACGAGGTGGTGTGCAAGGCCGCGATCGCGACGCTGGGAGCGAAGTGACGGGCGCGCGGCCGGTCAGGCCGCGAAGCCGACCGCCCGCGCCGCCTCGCCCTCGAACCGGTCGAGCATGCGCGCGCGCCAGGCATGCACCGGATCGTCGTCGGCGAGCAGCTTGTAGGGACTGACGCAGCGCGCCCACTGGAACGGGCCGAACACGGCGAAGTCGGGCCAAGCCGGCGAAGCGCCCGCGATGAACGGCTGGTGGCGCAGCATCCGGCGCAGCGGATCGAGGGACTTGCGGAAGGTGGGCAGGCGCTCGTCGCGGTCGGCCTGCACCTCCTCCAGTTTGCGCCCGCCCCAAAATTTCTCGCGGCTGGCGCGGAAATAGGCCTGGTCCTTGGCGTCCGCGATCGCCCAGATGTCGGCCATCAGCATCGGCGCCATGCCGGACTGGACCACGCTTTCCGCCCAGTCGGTGACGAAGCGCGCGATGGATTTGGCCGCGGCGCCGCCGAATATCGACGGAAGGTCGGGATAGGCCTCGTCGAGATACTCGGCGATGGCCCAGGAATCGTGGACGCGTTTCTCGCCGTCCTCGATCACCGGCACCTTGCCTTGGCCGGTGAAGGCGATGCGGTCCTTTTCGGTGAAGCGCCAGGGCCGGGTGACGAAGTCGAGGCCCTTGTGGCGCAGCGACATGCGGATGCGCCAGCAATAGGGGCTGAACCGGCGATCCGGATCGGCGCCGGCCAGCTCCCAGAGCAGAATCGGCACGGGCTCAGCCTCCCCGCGCCTTGCGCAAGGTATCGGCGGTCTGGCCGAACAGGATTTTGCGCTCGGCCTCGGTCCGGATCCCCGACGGGCCCGACGACACGGTCTTGCCCACCTCGTAGGCGCGGACGGTGGCGGGACGGCCCGCGATCGAATCGAGCCAGCGCTTGAGATCGGGGAAGTCCGCCATCTTCTGGCCCTGACGCTCCCACGGCACCACCCAGGGGTACGACATCATGTCGGCGATGGTGTAATCGTCGCCGGCGAGGAAGGCGCGGCCGCGCAGCCGCCCGTCCATCACGCCGTAGAGCCGGTTGACCTCCTTGCCGTAGCGCTCGATGGCGTAGGGAAGCTTCTCCGGCGCGTAGGCGGAGAAATGCGTGTTCTGGCCGGACATCGGACCCAGCCCGCCCACTTGCCAGAAGGTCCATTCCAGCGTGGCGACGCGGCCGCGGATGTCCTTGGGCAGGAAGCGCCCCGTTTTCTCTGCGAGATAGAGCAGGATGGCGCCGGATTCGAAGATCGAGATCGGCGGGCCCCCATCGGCCGGGGCGTGATCGACAATGGCGGGCATGCGGTTGTTCGGCGCGATGCGCAGGAAATCGGGCTTGAAC
>JASHSH010000269.1 GCA_030040955.1 Rhodospirillales bacterium | reverse complement strand
GCGGCCGCGGTGCCGGAACCGCCGGCGCCGCCGGGCGCTGGCGGCGAGGCGGGCGCTGCGGGCTTCGGGCCGGTCTCCTTGGCGTGCAGGAAATTGAGCGCCAGCAGATCGAGGATGCGATAGAGCTTGCCGCCCACGCTGTTCGGATCGGGCGTGGGCGTCAGCGCGGCGAGCGCCGCGGCGGCAGTGACGATATGGCTCGGATCGGCGAGCAGCCAGGCGAGCAGCGAATCGAGAAATTGCACTTCGGTCATGATCGCTCCTTTCGGTGCGGCGGGGCGGGGACGGAACTCGGGATGGGACGCGCGAGGCTCGCGCGCTCAGCGCATCGCGGCGCGCCAGTTGGCGATGTATTCGGCTTCGGTGGCGGCGCCTTGCGGCGTGTTGTAATGCGCCTTGTAGTAGGCGGCCTGGGCGGCGAGATCGCCCGATGCCGGCAGTGGCGGTCCGGCGCGCGCATAGACCAGCCGCGCCATCGCGCAGGCATAGTAGAGATTGCCGGCGAGCTGATCGGCGGCGCCGAGTCCCGGCGCGGCGAGCGCGGCGATGCGCTGGGCGAGCGCCGGGCGGAACGCGAGATAGTTCCGCTCGATGTCGGCGAGCGTCGCCGGCTCCATCTGCCAGACGCCGCGGGCGGGCCCGCCGCGTTGCGCGAGACGCAGGCCGCCGCCCGATTCCTGGAGCGCGGTGCCGAGCAGCAGCTCCTCCGCCGCGTCGCCGCCGAGTCCGGTGGCGGCGAGCGCCGGGCGCATCACCTGCGCGCGCAAATCCGCCGGGTCGATCATCTTCGGGCGCGAAGGAGCCGCTCAGCCCGCCTGCAAGGTCGCGCGCAAGGCGGCGACCTGCGCATCGTATTGCTGGAGACGGGCGAGCGCGGTGGGCTGGCCGGAGGCGGGCTGCGTGCCGATCGCGTTCTCGCGCAGCGCGCGCGCCTGCCTGGCCTCGATGGCCGCGATCTGCGCGAGGATCGGCGCGTTGGTCGCAACCGCGGCCTGCACGGCATTGTAGGCGGCCACGCGCGCGTCGGTGTCGTCGATCTGCTGATAGCCGGCCAGCGCGGGCTGCGGATTGGCGAAGACGGCGACGACGTTGCCGCTGGTCGGGTCGATCTGCACGAAGGCCATGAGAGTCCTTTCCGGGTTGGTCGCGGAGCTGGAGCCGATTCCAGCTTTGTGGAATCGGCGACAAGCCCGCGCGGCGTTTGAGCGAGGCCAACGCGGACGCGTTGGCCGCCTGGTGCAGACCCAGAGTCTGTTCCACCTTGATAGAACGGACTCTGGAATCAGTTCCGCCGCGGGTCGATCCAGCCGCGCGTGTAGATGTAGAAGGGCGTGCTTGCCCCGTTCGCCCGCGCGCGCAGCTGGCCGCTGGTGTTGGTGAACAGACCGTCGATGAAGGCGTTGGTCTGGTTGGCGGCGCCGTTCAGATCGTAGCCGGGCGCGGTGCCGAAGGCGGAGGCGGGCGCCTGGTCGGCCTCGTCGGGGCTGGTCAGAATCACGTTCGAGTTATTGGTGACCGCGGCCGAGATGATCGGCCGAACCTTGACCCCCGTGGGCACCGACAGCGCATAAAGCACCGAGCTGGTGCCCAGATTGGTGACGCTCACATCCTGGAAGCGGCCCTGCCAGTAGATGCGCGCCGCGCCGCCGGAATCCTCTTCCGCAGCGATGTTGTTCAAGGCGCCCCAGCCGCCGCTCGGCAGCCAGAACGAAAAGATGCGGCGGTAGCGCGAATAGCCGCTGGGCAGCGTGGGCGAAAGCGACGCACTCGCGAAGCTCGCCGTGCCCGCCGTGCCCTGCATGACGAAGAAATGCACCGTGGTGCTGGTGGGCAGCGTGGTGCCGCCCTGATAGCCGTTCGCCGCGTTGCCGTTCGAGACCGCCCAGGAGAATCCATTGCCCTGCGAATTGATCAGGATGAATCCGGTGGCGTCCGTGGCCACGCCGGCGGAGATCGAGATCGTCGCGGTGGTCGACGTCCCCTCGAGCGCGCTCGGCAGGAAGCCGGTGATCACGCCGAGAGGGACGTTGCTGTTCATCGAAAGCTGCTGCATCACGTTCGGGCTGGCCGAAACGACATGCCAATACTTGTTGGTCGCATCGCCCATCAGAATGAGCCAGTCGAAGGCATAGCCCTGGATGAACAGCGAAGACGGCGTGGCGACGGTGGCGAACGAATCGCCGCTGCCGGAGCCGACGCCGACCGTCAGGTTGTAACCGCTGCCGGTGAAATAGAAGCCGATGAGCTGCCCCGACAGACCGCTGGTGGTGGCGGGCAGCGTCGCGGTCAGCGTCGCGCCGATCGGGTAGAGCGTGAAGCCGGAGGCATTGAAGGCACCGCTCTGGGTGGCGGCGATCGTGGTCAGACCGAAGGGCGCGATCAGATTGCCGCCGGAGCTGGACAGATTGCCGCCGACGCCGAGCTTGCCCGCCGCCCCGCCGCCGAGATTCGACCAGGCGGTCGCCGCGCTGGCCAGGTCGGAGAGATTGTTGGCCGAGAGCAGCGCGCCGGACAGTCCCGAGGCCGAGCCCGACAGCGTGACCGTCTTCGCCATCTCGTTGATGGCGAGCGGCAGCGCCATCCAGGTCGAATCGGCCTGATCGCGCAGCTTCAGCAGATTGTTGCCGGTATCGTGCCAGAGCAGTCCGCCGGTCGAGCCCAATCCGGTGGCGGCTGTGGTTGGCGCGGAGGCGCCGGACAGGATGGTGGCGAGCGCGGCCAGTGCCGCGTTCGCGTCGTTGACCATGGTGAGCCCGGGCAGCGGGCTGGTCGTGGGTATCTGCAACGCGTTCTGGGACATCGACGGTTCCTCTCTCGATCAGAAGCCCTGCGCGATCCAATCGACCGTGCGCGCCACCCCCGCGCCGCCGTTGGTGACTTGCAGTTCGAAGCCGGCGAGGGTCTTGTCCGAGACCACCGCCTGGTCCCCGGTCTGGGCGGCGAGAATGGTGACTTGCAAATTGGGCACGCTGGCGCCGTTCGGTCCGCCGTTGAACGGGACCGCGAAGCTTTGCGCGGCGCCGGCGGCCGGCAGCGCGATGTTCGTTCCGGTCTCGGTTCGCGCCGGGACGTCGACCGCGAAGGTGAGGTCGGTGAGCATGGCGGCCACGGTCGGATCGGCGGAGGCCAGCAGCACCCGGCAGTCGAAGCCCATGCCGGCATAGGCCGCGGGCGTCCAGTTCTGCCAGGCGCCCCAGCTTGCCCCGTCGGGGCTGGTGCGGATTTGCGGCGTCGCGCCGACGATGTCGCCGAGGACCAGTCCGAGCAGGTCGCCGACCTGGGTCACGTCGGCCACCGCGAGCGCGTTGACCGCGTTCAGGCTGTAGCCCAGCGTCGCGCCGAGCGAGACGATCACGTTGCAGGTGGCGGAAGCCGACAGGATGATCCGGTGCGCGGCGGGGATCTCGTAGCTTCCCTGCGCGGCCACGCCGCCATAGAACACCACGTCGGGGAGCGCGGTGAGATCGGCGCAGCCGAGCAGATCGCCCGCGCCCTCGAGCACGAGATCGCTCCCCTGCACGGCGGTTCCGGCGCGCGTTCCGCTCCAGCCGGTGGCCGATTCGTCCCAGCTGGCCATGATGTTCGAGGCCACCTGCGAGCCGCTGACCGCGAGATCGGCCGGGTTCGGCGAGTAGACGTCGGGCCCGCCGGGCACCTTGAAATGCGCGGCGATCCAGTAAGTGCCGTCGCCCTGGGTGGGCGCGCTGGTGAGCGGCGTGCGCCCGATCAGCGCGGCATCGTTCCACGAGCTGCCGAGGCGGATCTCGTAGTCGATCGCGCGCGGATCGGAGACCGCGTTCCACACCAGCTGCGCGATGCCGCCGACGAAGGCGGTGGCGAAGCCGGTGACGTTGCCCGGGGCCTCGGCCAGCGCGGTGCCCTGGAAGCGGTAGGCGAAGGGCTCGACCTCGTCGAGCGTCTGCTGCCCGCCGCCATACAAGTTGAACGAGGCGAATTTGAGATAGATCGTCTGGCCGATGCGGTCGGCGGTGAATGGATAGCGGAAGATCGCCTGGTCGAGCCGGGCGAAGCCGGCGCCGGCCGCATGCGCGCCGAGCGGCGAATTGTAGGCGCCGCGCACCAGCCAGGCGAGATCGTATTGGCTGGCGCCGGTAAGCGTCGCACTCTGATAGGCGATCAGCTCGCCATCGACATAGCAGAGCGTGTTGAGCGCGAGCGCGTCGGCCTGGCTGCACGAGGCGAGCTGGCCGTCCGATTGCGCGAGATTCACCGCCAGCGTGTCGGCGGCGTCGATGGTCGGCGGACTCGCGGCGGGGCTCACCGCGGGCAGGGCGGCCGCGAGCACGCCCATCCGCGCGGCGCCGTCGATGGTGCCGACATTGGTATAGGACTCGCCGTCGGTCGATACCCAGACCTGGCAGCCGCCCCAGGCGCCGATCTGCTGCCCGGACACCGCCGCCCACAATTCGAGCCCGGTGGCGGAGACCGTGAGCGGGGTCGGCGGCTCGAACAGGATCGGGTCGTTGACGTTGCCCGGGCTTGCGTTCCACGCCGCTTGATAGCCGGCGTTCGCGGTCAGCGGGCGCGACGCCATCAGGCCGATCACGCCGGGTATGTCCTCGGCGGTGACATGGAAGACCGAGTCTTCCTCCTCCTCCACCTGCGTCACGCGCACCGGATAGGCGGAGAGGCCGAGCGCGGTGTCGGTCAGCGCCACCACGTCGAACGGTTCGAGCAATTCGCCCGGGCTGCGCATGCGCCAGTCGTAGGTGGCGAGCACGCCGGTCGCGCGCGCGAGCAGCAGGTCGGCGATGGTCTGCGCGGTCGCGCCCATGGTGATGAAATCGGCGTCCACGGTGGGCGCCGGGCGCAGCCCATAGGCGGCGATATGCGCGTCGTCGTCGGCATTCAGCGTCACCGTGTTGTAGTCGCTGTCGCGGTCGGAATATTCGACCGTGATGCGGTTCGAGACCTCGGCCGGATCGGCGCGGGTTACCTGGAGCGGCCCCTGGTCGCTCGACTGGCCGGGCAGCATCAGCGAATCGTCGACGGTCAGCACCGGCGCGAGGTTCGGCGTATAGGCGATCGGCGAGCCGTCGGCCGCGGTGCCGGTCACCGGTTGGTCGGCAAAGGGCATGATCTTGATCTGGCCCTGCGACCAGAACGCGTC
>JASHSH010000268.1 GCA_030040955.1 Rhodospirillales bacterium | reverse complement strand
GTGCGCGGCCACGGTGTGCAGCGACATGCCGGCGCATTTCGGCAGGTGATAGAAGAACATCGGCGTCACTTCGACGCTGCCGGCCGCGCGGGATCGGTAGAATTTATGCATGGCGCGGCTCGGCTTTGCCTGGTGTTCGAAACCGAGGAATGTCCGCCGCCCGCGACGCGCGGGGGGTCAACGGGGACGCTGGTGGCGGCGCCGGTACGCTTCCTCGTAGTATCCCGGCTTGATGATCGCGGGATTGCCGAGAACCAGCGAGAACGGCGCCACCTCCACCGCCCGCACCACGGTGCCGGCGGCGATCACCGAATGGTGTCCGATATTCGCGCCCCCCAGGATCACCGAATGCGAGCCGATGAAGACATGGTCGCCGATGCGGATGTCGCGCCGCTCGATCGCATCGGCCAATTCGATGGCGCGGCGGTGGGAGTCGGCGGCATTGATGGCGACGAAGGAGGCGATGTCGCAATCGGCGCCGATCACCACGCGCGCTCCCTTGGCGTTGACCTCGGAAAATCCGCCGATCGTGGTGCGCGGGCCGATTTCCGGCTCGCCGTTGATCCAGACCAGCGGATGGTACGGATTGTCCCGATTGTGGATCAAACGCAGGAAGGATTCGCGGAACTCGTCGGCGTCCACCATCGACTCTCCGTTCCCGCGCCCGAGCCGCGCGCTTGTGCCCGGCGAGCAAGGGAAGCTAAGGATAGCGCAACCGCCCCGGGGGGAAAACCAGATGCGGTGGTTGGGATCGAGCATCCGACCATGATCGTATCGATCAACCAGCCCGCCTATCTGCCCTGGCTCGGCTATTTCGCGCGCATCGCGCAATCCGACCTGCACCTCGTCCTCGACCATGTCCAGTTCGAGAAGAACAGCTTCACCAACCGGAACAAGCTGCGCCAGCCGCAGGGCTGGAGCTGGGTCACCGTGCCGCTGCGCACCGGGGGCAAGTTCGGCGAGCTGGCGATCCGCTCGATCGAGACGGCGTCCGACCAGCCGTGGCGGCGCAAGCATTGGCAGACCATCCGCGCGAATTACGCCAAGGCGCCGTTCTTCCGCGAGCATGCCGAGTATCTGGAGGCGCTGTACGCGCGCGAATGGCCCGCGCTCGCTCCCTTGCTCGCCGAGCTGACCGGATATCTGCTCCGGCAATTGGCGATCGAGACGCCGCTGCGCTCGACCTCGGAGATGAAGGCGGAGGGCGCCAAGGCCGAGCTGGTGCTCAACCTGTGCCGCGAGGCGGGCGCGGATACCTATCTCTCCGGCCCGCTGGGGCGCGACTATCTCGATCCCAAGAGTTTCGCCGCGGCGGGCATCCGGCTTCTGTTTCAGGACTATGTCCACCCGACCTATGCGCAGGCCTTTCCGGGCTTCGAGCCCTACATGGCCGCGCTCGATCTGCTGCTGAACCACGGTGGGGCGAGCCGCGCGATCTTGATCGAAGGCGCGCGCACGGCGGAGCAATAGGAGCGCCGGACCGGGGTCAGCCGCCGAGCATTTCCTGGAAGGCGCGCGCGGCGCGGGCGGCACCATTGCCATCGCAGATCGCGGCCGCGGCATCCGCCATCCGAAGCAGACCCGCCGCATCCGCGGCCAGCGCGGCGAGTGCGCGCGCCACCATGCCGGGCGAAACCCGCCCGCTATCGCCGAGGCGGCGGCAGGCGCCGGCGGCCTCCAGATTGCGCGCGATATCGCGCTGATTGTCGGCGTCGATCACGACCAGCGAGGGCAGGCCGAGCGCGCAGCGCTCCAGCGCCGAACTGCCCGCCGCGCCGAGAACCAGATCCGCCCTGGCCATCAGCTCGGCCATCTCGTCGACCTGGACATGCAGCCGTGCCTTGAGCGGCAGGCGAGCGATATGCGCGGCGACGGCATCGCGCGCCGGAGCCGAGCGGCCGAGCACCGCATCGACCTCGACCGGCAGGCCCGCCTTGGCCAGCCCATCGAGCATCGTCGCGGTGACATTGTTGGGATCGGTGGCGCCGACCGAAATCAGGACGCGGCGCAGCGAGTCGCGCCGCCGGGCGAGGCTGCGCGCGCGCCAGGCCGGGAATTGCGGGCGCAGCAGCGCGTAGGCCGGACCGGCGAGCACGCGCGCGGCCGGCGGCAACAGATTCGCATAGGCCGCCGCTTCGCGCCCGATGGTCTGGTCGAGCAGCAGATCGGCATCGTGGCGGCGGTTCGGCAGATCGTCGATCGCCAGGATGCGGCGCGCGAACGGGCGGCACGCGCGCTCGTCGGCGTCGGTAAGCGCGTAATTGTCGACCACCAGCCCGTCGAACCCGGCCGGACCCTCGGCCCGCAGCCGCTCCGCCAACGAATTGCTTCCATCGAGCCCGAGGACGGGATAGGCGGCGGCGGCCGGCACCGACTCCAGGGTCGCGGCATGGGTGGCGACCAGGCATTGCGCGCCGGATGCGGCGAGCGCCTCGGCCAGCGCCAGGCCGCGCACGGCGTGTCCCGCGCCGAGCGACGCAGCGGCCTCGAAATGCAGGACAATCCGGCTCATTGCGCGCGCCCGGCCGGCCGGCCCGCGCTGGCACGGCCCCTAGGCCGGGTGTATAAAAGCCGCGCGCCCAGACGCTTGGAAGCGAGGTCGAATGACGGTGCTCGTGGTCGCGGCCCATCCGGACGACGAGGTTCTCGGATGTGGAGCCACATTAGCGCGCCTGGCGGCCCGGGGCGAAACCGTGCATGTGCTGATTATGGCGGAGGGCGCGACCTCGCGCGACCGCGCCGGCGCCGGCCAGGTGGAGCGGCTGCGCGGCGCGGCGGCGGTGGCGGCCAAGGCGCTCGGCGTTCATCCCCCGCGTTTCGCCGGCTTGCCCGACAACCGGATGGACAGCATCGACCGCCTGGACATCGTCAAGATCGTCGAGCGCGAAGTATCGGAGCTGCGGCCGCATTCGGTCTACACCCATTTCGGCAACGATCTGAACATCGACCACCGCATCACGCACGAGGCCGTGCTGACCGCCTGCCGGCCGCTGCCCGGGGCGGGGGTGAGCGCGATCCACGCCTTCGAGACGCCGTCCAGCAGCGAATGGGCGGCGACCCAGGCCGGCCCCGGCTTCCAGCCCAACCGGTTCGTCGGCGTCGAGGCGCATCTGCCGGCCAAGCGCACCGCGCTGCTCGCCTATTCCGACGAGATGCGCCCGTTCCCGCACGCCCGCAGCATGGAGGCGATCGAGGCGCTGGCCCGGCTGCGCGGCGCGATGGTCGGCCTGCCGGCGGCGGAGGCGTTCCAGACGATCCGCCTGATCGAGGCCTGACGGCATGGCGAACTCCCCGCGCGCCGAGCCCATCCGCATCGAGGGCCGCCCAGTCGGACCGGGGCATCCCTGCTTCGTCATCGCCGAGATCGGCGTCAATCACAACGGCGACACCGAGCTCGCGCACCGGATGATCGACGTGGCGGCGGATGCCGGCGCCGACTGCGTCAAGTTCCAGACCTTCAAGGCCGAGGAATTCTGCAACAGCCCCGAGGAGGTCTACGAATACGTCTCGCAGGGCCAGGTGACCCGCGAATCGATGATGGCGATGTTCAAGCGCCTCGAGCTGCGCCACGACGATCACCCGGCCTTGTTCGCGCATGCGCGCGCGCGTGGCCTGGTGCCGATGTCGACCCCGGCCGACCCGGTCGCGGTCGAGCTGCTCGAGCGGCTGAATGTCGGCGCCTACAAGATCGGCTCCGACGATCTGGTGTTCACCGGCTTCATCGAGACGGTGGCGCGCAAAGGCAAGCCGATGATCGTCTCCGCCGGCATGGCGGATGCCGAGGATGTGCGGCGCGCCGCCGCCACCATCGCGTCCACCGGCAACCGCGACGTGATCATGCTGCACTGCGTCTCCGAATATCCGGCGCCGGACCAGGCGGTGAACCTGCGCAAGATGGACGGCTTGCGCGAGCTGACCGGATATCTGGTCGGCTTCTCCGACCACAGTCTCGGCATTACCGCCGCGCTCGGCGCCGCCGCGCTCGGCGCCTGCGTGATCGAGAAGCATTTCACGCTGGACCGCGATCTGCCCGGCCCGGACCATCGCTTCTCGGC
>JASHSH010000267.1 GCA_030040955.1 Rhodospirillales bacterium | reverse complement strand
TTCGCCACCCGCCAGGGCTTCATCAGCCCGGAGAGCTTCAACTTCCTCGAATCCGCGATGATCCTCGCCATCGTGGTGCTCGGCGGCATGGGCAGCCAGATCGGCATCATCCTCGCCGCCGTGCTGCTGGTCGGGCTGCCGGAATGGTTCCGCGAGCTTCAGCTCTACCGCATGCTCGCCTTCGGCGGCGCGATGGTGCTGATCATGCTGTGGCGGCCGCGCGGCCTGCTGTCGACCCGCGATCCCACCATCCGCATGCGTGCCCCGGTCGCGGTTCCGGAGCCCGCCGCATGAGCGAAGCCGCCGCCGCTCCCCTGCTCAAGGTCGAGCATCTGACGATGCGGTTCGGCGGCCTGCTCGCGGTCAACGACGTCTCGCTCGCCGCCCGGCCGCACGAGATCACCGCCATCATCGGACCCAACGGCGCCGGCAAGACCACCGTGTTCAACTGCCTGACCGGCTTCTACAAGCCGAGCGTCGGAATGCTCACGCTGGCGCGCGACGACGGGCGGACCTATCTGCTCGAGCGGATGGAGGGTTTCCGCATCGCGCGCGAGGCGGGCGTGGCGCGCACCTTCCAGAACATCCGCCTGTTCGCCGGCATGAGCGTGCTGGAGAATCTGATCGTCGCCCAGCACACGGTGCTGATGAACGCCTCGCTGTTCACCGTGGCCGGGCTGTTCGGCCTCGCCCGCTACCGGCACGCCGAGCGCAGGGCGGTCGAACTCGCGCGCTACTGGCTCGACCGCATGGGCCTAACCGCGCAGGCCGACGCCCCGGCCGGCGCGCTGCCCTACGGATCGCAGCGCCGGCTCGAGATCGCCCGCGCGATGTGCACCAAGCCGGTGCTGCTCTGCCTCGACGAGCCGGCCGCCGGGCTCAATCCGCGCGAATCGCAGGAGCTGAACGCGATCCTGCTCGACATCCGCCGCGAGGCCGGCATCGGCATCCTGCTGATCGAGCACGACATGAGCGTGGTGATGGGCATCTCGGACCACATCATCGTCCTTGACCACGGGGTGCTGATCTCGGACGGCACGCCGGCCCAGGTGCGCAGCGACGAGAAGGTGATCCGCGCCTATCTCGGCGCCGAGGAGGACGAGGCGCTGCCGCCCGAGGTCGGGGCGGACAAGCGGGGGACGCATTGATGCTGGCGATCCGCAACCTGGAATCGGGCTACGGGCGCATCCAGGCGCTGCGCGGCATCGATCTCGACGTCGCCCAGGGCGAGATCGTGACCCTGATCGGCGCCAACGGCGCCGGCAAGACCACGCTGCTGATGACGGTGTGCGGCCGGCCGCGCGCGTCCCGCGGCACGATCGAATTCGAGGGCGAGGCGATCACCCGCCTGCCCACCTTCCAGATCGTGCGCCGTGGCATTGCGCACGCGCCGGAGGGCAGGCGCATCTTTCCGCGCATGACCGTGCTCGAGAATCTCCAGATGGGCGCGGTCACCACCGATCAGACGCATTTCGCCCACGATCTTGAGCGCGTGCTGGCCCTGTTCCCGGTGCTGAAGGAACGCCTCGGCCAGCGCGGCGGAACGCTGTCGGGCGGCGAGCAGCAGATGCTCGCCATCGGCCGCGCGCTGATGAGCCGGCCGCGCCTCCTGCTGCTCGATGAGCCCTCGCTTGGGCTGGCGCCGATCATCGTGCGCCAGATCTTCCAAATCATCCGCGAGATCAACCGCGAGCAGAAAGTGACCGTGTTCCTGGTCGAGCAGAACGCGTTCCACGCGCTCAAGCTCGCCCACCGCGGCTACGTGATGGTGCAGGGACGCATCGCGCTGAGCGGCACCGGCGCCGAGCTGCTGGCCGACGCTGCCGTGCGCTCCGCCTATCTCGAGGGCGGGGCGGCGAAGTCCGCGGGGGCGGCGCAATGAGCGGATTCGAATCCCTGATGGGCACCACGCCCGGCGTGTTCATCGGCATCACGCTGATCTTCATGGGCGGCTGCTCGTTCATGACCGGCCAGGCGCTGGCCTCGACCTGGCGGCCGGCCTGGCATGCCTTCCCTTACACGCTGCTGCTCGGTTGCGGCGACCGTTTCCTGGTCTTCGCGCTGTTCCAGGGCAACCTGTTCTCGCCAGCCGGCTACGTCATCGACACGATCATCCTGCTGGCGGTGACGCTGGTCGCCTACCGGATCACGCGCGCGCGGCAGATGGCGACGCAGTATCCGTGGCTCTACGAGCGGGCGGGGCTGTTCGGATGGAAGGACCGCGGCGGCGCGTGAGGACAGTGTCCGCGGGCGCCGCCCGGTTTGCGGGGCGGATGGGAGTTGGTAGACTGCCGCCAGGCAGTTTCATAGAGGGGAGATATGCCGTGAACAGACTGACAAGCACCATACTCGGCGCCGCCGCGCTGACCATGCTGGCCGCGCTGCCGGCGCGGGCCGACCTGCTGGTCGGCATCGCCGGGCCGATGACCGGACCCAACGCCGCGCTCGGCGAGCAGATCAAGCGGGGCGGCGAGAAGGCGGTCGAGGACTTCAACGCCAAGGGCGGCGTGATCGGCCAGAAGCTGCAAGCGGTCGTCGGCGACGATGTGTGCGATCCCAAGCAGGCGGTGAGCGTCGCCAACGACATGGTGGCAAAGAAAGTGAACGTGGTCATCGGCCATGTCTGCTCGAGCTCGTCGATTCCGGCCTCCAGCGTCTATGCCGAGGCCAACATCGTCGAGATCTCGCCTTCCTCGACCAATCCGAAATACACCGAGCGCGGCCTCGCCAACGCGTTCCGCGTCTGCGGCCGCGACGACGACCAGGGCCCGACCGCCGCCAAATGGGTGGTGAACAAGTACAAGGGCCAGAAGGTCGCCGTGATCGACGACAAGCAGACCTATGGCAAGGGTCTGGCGGACGCGTTCCGCGTCGAGCTGAACAAGGACGGCGTGAAGGAGGTGGTCGACGACGAGATCACCGCCGGCGAAAAGGACTACAGCGCGCTGGTCAGCAAGCTGAAGGAAGCCGGCGTGAAGGTGATCTTCTACGGCGGCTACTACGCCGAAGCGGGCCTGATCGTGCGCCAGGCCAAGGAGCAGGGCCTGTCGGCCGTGCTGATCGGCGGCGATGGCCTGGCCGACCCGGCCTTCGCCCAGATCGGCGGCCCGGCCAGCGACGGCACGCTGATGACCTTCGGACCCGACCTCAAGCAGGACCCGGCGAACGGCGACCTGGTGAAGTGGTTCGAGAGCCAGAAGTACGACCCCGAGGCCTACACGCTGTATTCCTACGCGGCGATCCAGGCCTGGGCCGGCGCGGTGACGAAGGCCGGCTCCGCCGACGCGACCAAGGTCGAGGCCGCGCTGCGCGGCAACAAGTTCCAGACCACGATGGGAACCGTCGGCTTCGACGCCAAGGGCGACAACACCCAGCCCGGCTTCCGCGTCTATGTCTGGAAGGACGGCAAGTCGATCTACGCCGAGTGATCGGCGCATGAACAACCGGGCCCGGCGGGCGACCGCCGGGCTCGTGTTGCTGTCGGCGTCGCTCGGCCTAGCGGCCGCGCCCGCCGTCCGCGCCGAATCACCCGAGCCGGTCGCCGCCGCGCACGGCATGGTGGCGACGGCGCAGCGGCTCGCCTCCGAGATCGGCGCCCAGGTGCTGGCGCATGGCGGCAACGCAGTCGATGCCGCGGTCGCGGTGGGCTACGCCCTCGCCGTCGTCTATCCGCATGCCGGCAATATCGGCGGCGGCGGATTCATGACCATCCGCTTCGCCGATGGGCGGACCACCTTCCTCGATTTCCGCGAGCACGCGCCGCTCGCCGCCACCGAGACCATGTACCAGGACGCCGACGGCAAGGTGGTGCCCGGGCGCAGCACCGACGGCTATCTCTCGGTCGGCGTACCCGGGTCGGTGCTGGGCTTGGAGACCGCGCTCGCCAAATACGGCACCCTGCCGCGCGCGCAGCTGATGGCGCCCGCCATCGATCTCGCCGAGAACGGTTTCGTGCTCGGCCAGGGCGATGTCGAGCTGCTGCGGATCAACGACGCCAAGATCAAGAAGTCGCCCAGCCTCGCTGCGATCTTCCTGAAGGGCGGCACGGAATCCTTCCAGCCCGGCGAGCTGCTGTCGCAGAAGAACCTGGCCGCCAGCCTGCGCGCCATCGCCGAGGGCGGTGCGGACGCCTTCTACAAGGGCTCGATCGCCGAGCGCATCGTGGCGGCGAGCCAGGCGGGCGGCGGCATCCTCCAGCTCGCCGATTTCGCCGGCTACAAGGTGCGCGAGCTCAAGCCGATCGAATGCACCTATCGCGGCTACACCGTGATCTCGGCGCCGCCGCCGAGCTCGGGCGGCACCATCATCTGCGAGATACTCAACATCCTCGAGGGCTACGATCTCGGCGCGCTCGGCTTCCATTCGGCCGGCGAGGTGCACGATCTGGTCGAGGCGATGCGCTACGCCTATGTCGACCGCAACTCGCAGCTCGGCGATCCCGACTTCGTCGCCAATCCGATCGCGCGGCTGATCGACAAGCAGTACGCCGCCTCGATCCGCGCCAAGATCGCGCCAGACAAGGCCGGAGTCTCCAAGGACCTCACCCCCGCCGACCAGCCGCGCGAGGGCAGCCAGACCACCCACTATTCGATCGTGGACACGGCCGGCAACGCGGTCGCGGTGACCTACACGCTGAACGACTGGTTCGGCGCCAAGGTAGTCGCCGGCGACACCGGCATCGTGCTCAACGACGAGATGGACGATTTCACCTCGAAGCCGGGCGTGCCCAATCTGTACGGGCTGGTGCAAGGCAAGGCGAACGCGATCCAGCCCGGCAAGACGCCGCTCAGCTCGATGAGCCCGACCATCGTCGTGAAGGACGGCAAGACCGCGATGGTGATCGGCAGCCCGGGCGGCTCGCGCATCATCACCATCACGCTCGAGGCGATCGTGAACGCGATCGACCACGGGATGACGATCTCGCAGGCGATCGACGCGCCGCGCATCCATCACCAATGGCTGCCCGATATGCTGTTCGCCGAGCCCTACGCGCTGTCGCCCGATACCGCCAAGTCGCTGGCCGGGATGGGCTACACGATCAAGGAGGCGGCGCCTTGGGGCATGGCCGAAGGGGTGATGGTGGGCGGCGCGAGCCTCGGCTCCGCCTCGTCGGATGCCGCCTTCCGCGTGTTCGGGGCAAGCGACACCCGCGCGCCGGCTGGATCGGCCGCCGGCTATTGAGTCCGTGCCTCAGGCGGCGATTGTGCGCAACGGCGTAGGCGCTGGCGTTGAGTCCGAATCCTCGCGGGATGTTGCAATCCATTGATTCTTGCGGTATCAGAGCGTGCGTTGAGGCTCTCGATCGGCGAGAGCTGCCCACATCAAGGTTGTCGCGCGTGTCATGACGGTGTGCAGCTGGGCCGATTTTAGGAAATCGCCGCAGCCCCGGGGCCGCTAACGCCGGCCGACGCATCCCGTCAGAAATGTGCAGGAACCAAGCGGGCATCGAAGCCCGCCGGGGTTCGTCTGCTGGTTTGGGAGGAGGAGCGGATGGGTCGCATGGCTCTTGCCGGCCGACTGGGGATGGACCAGGACACGGACGCGGACCGCAAGCGTTCGCGCGCCGCCACCGCGGTGATGCCGAGCGCGAAGGATTATTTCCAGGAACGCGACGGGGTGCGCTTCGCCGGCATGCACCTGCTGGTCGACATGTGGGGCGCGCGCGGGCTCGCCGACCGCAAGCATATCGAGAAAACGCTGGTGGCCGCGGCGCGCGCCGCCGGTGCCACGTTGCTGCACACCCATCTGCACCAGTTCTCGTCGAACGGCGGCATCTCGGGCGTGATCACGCTCGCCGAGTCGCATATCAGCATCCACACCTGGCCCGAGCGGGCCTACGCGGCGATCGACGTGTTCATGTGCGGCGACTGCGACCCGCGGCTGTCGCTGCCGGTGCTGCGCGAGGCCTTCGCCCCGGACCGCTTCGAGGTCGACGAGCACAGGCGCGGCCAGATCCCGTGACCTGGTTCGAGGAGCGGCTGTATCCGGACTGGCGGCAGCGCTTCCGGGTCAAGTCGGTCCTCTTCCGCCGCAAGACCAAGTTCCAGGACATCGTCATCTTCGAGACCGAGGGCTTCGGCCGCGCGCTCGCGCTCGACCATGTGGTCCAGGTGACCGAGGGCGACGAGTTCGTCTATCACGAGATGCTCGCCCATGTGACCGCGCTGGCGCACGGACGGGTACGCGACGTGCTCATCGTGGGCGGCGGCGACGGCGGCGTGCTGCGCGAGATGCTCAAGCACCCGATCGAGCGCGCGGTGCTGGTCGAGATCGACGCCTCGGTGGTCGAGATGTGCCGCCGCCACCTGCCCGGCATTTCGGCCGGGGCGCTCGACGACCCCAGGACCGAGATCGTGATCGCGGACGGGCGCGACTATGTCGCCGCGACGGATCGGCGCTTCGACATCGTGATCGTCGATTCGACCGATCCGATCGGTCCGGGCGAGGTGTTGTTCCGCGAGGAATTCTACGCCGACTGCAAGCGCATACTCCGCCCGGGAGGGATCTTGGCGACGCAGAACGGCGTGCCCTTCATGCAACCCCTCGAGCTGAAGAGCACGCATGCCAAGCTCGCGCGCCTGTTCCCCGACGCGGGCTTCTTCGTCGCCGCGGTGCCGACCTATGTCGGCGGCATGATGGCGCTGGGCTGGGCCAGCCTGGACGCGGGCCACCGCAAGCTGGCCGCGGGCGAGATCGCGCGACGCTTCGCGGCGCGTCCTTTTCCCGCGCGCTATTGGACGCCCGAGATTCACGCGGCGAGCTTCGCGCTTCCGCGCTACGTGCTGGATTTGATGCAGGCGGCCTGAGCCGAGAGTCGCGTTTCCATCGCCGGGGCGATGGTGGGCGCTACTGGGATTGAACCAGTGACCCCTACCATGTCAAGGTAGTGCTCTCCCGCTGAGCTAAGCGCCCGTCGTCGCGCGTGTCCGCGAACCGAGGTCCGGCTATTTAGACGCAAGCCGGCCGATTGGCAATCCCCTCGCGCGCGACTTCGCTCGGGCGGGGGTGACAGGCGGCGGGCTTTCCACTACACCGGAGACATGGACAAGGGAGCGCATTCCCAATCCGCGGATGCGGTGCTGCGCATCGAGGCCCCTGCCGAGCAACGCGTGCCGCTGGTGTTCGCCTCGCCGCACAGCGGCTCGCACTACCCGGCCGACTTCGTCGCCGCCTCAGCGCTCGATGCGCAAAGCCTGCGCCGCAGCGAGGATTATTTCGTCGACGAGCTGTTCGCTTCGGCGACCGCGGTCGGCGCGCCGCTGCTCAAGGCGCTGTTCCCGCGCGCCTTCGTCGATCCCAACCGCGAGCCGTGGGAGCTGGACCCCGCGATGTTCGACGGCCCCCTGCCCGACTATGTGCACTCCGATTCGCCGCGCGTGGCCGCGGGTCTGGGCACCATCGCGCGCGTGGTGGCGAGCGGCGCCGAGATCTACCGCGGAAGGCTGAGCTTCGCCGAGGCCGAGAGCCGGGTGACGCGCTGCTACCATCCCTATCACGACGCGCTCGCCCGACTGGTCGAGCAGACGCGGCGCAAGTTCGGACTCTGCCTGCTGATCGACTGCCATTCGATGCCCTCGGTCGGCGGTCCGATGGACAGCGACAGCGGGCAGTCGCGCGTCGATTTCGTTCTCGGCGACTGTTTCGGCGCTTCCTGCGCCGCCTTCATCACGCGGTCGGTGGAGTCGGTGCTCGGCCGGCTCGGCTACCGGGTGGTGCGCAACGCGCCCTATGCCGGCGGCTTCACCACGCGCCACTACGGCAAGCCCTCCGCCGGGGTGCACGCCTTGCAGATCGAGATCAACCGGCGTCTCTATATCGACGAGGCCACCTATCGGCGTCTGCCCTATTTCGCGCGGCTGCAAGAACATCTCGCCACGCTGACCGCCGCGCTGGCGGCGCTGCCGCTGGGCCAAGCGGCCGCCTGATGCCGGCGCCGAGGCGCAAGCCCTCGCCGGTGGGCGTGCGCGACGCGCTCGACGGCGACATCGAGGCGATCCACACCGTCTATTCGCACTACGTGCTGCGCACGACCGCCTCGTTCGAGGAGATACCGCCGGGTATCACCGAGATGCACGCGCGCTACACCGCGATCCGCGCGCTCGGCCTGCCCTATCTGGTGGCCGAGATCGACGGCGAGGTGCTTGGCTATTCCTACGCCTCGCCGTTCCGGCCGCGTTCGGCCTACCGCTACACGATCGAGGATTCGATCTACATCGCGCCGTTCGTGATCGGCCAGGGGATCGGCACGACCTTGCTGAGCGCGCTGATCGAGCGTTGCACCAAGCTCGACTACCGCCAGATGATCGGAGTGATCGGCGATTCGGCGAACCAGTCCTCGATCGCGTTGCACCGCAAGCTCGGCTTCCGCCAAGAAGGCGTGCTGCGCGGCGTGGGACTCAAGTTCGGCCGCTGGATGGACGTGGTGATCATGCACCGCGCGCTCGGCAAGTCCGATGCCAAGCCGCCGGCGATCGCCCGGCCGGCGGGCGCGACCGGCGCGGCGAAGGGATAGACGCGTCCGTCTAGAGCTTGCCGGCTAGAGCTTGCCGCGCAGGAACTCGACGACCCCGTATCCCACCAGGCTGGCCGCCAATCCGATGGCGAAATTGGTCAGCGTGAATATGTCGAGCAGAGCGGCGGCGAGGCTCTTGCCGCCCGCGCTGTTGGCGCGCTCGAACTCGCCCATCAAAAGGTTCGAGTAGAACAGGAACATGATGAAGGCGACCTCGATCGCGGCCCGCAGCCATCTCCGCTTCATCACGTCCCCCCGCGCGCAGCCCTTCAGGTAGTCACGATAGCGGCACTCGGCTCAATGCGGGAAAGTATCGACAGCGCGGGCCCTGGGTCGGGTTTGGTAGGTGATATAATCCTGGAGGGGTCGGCCTTGCCGATGATGGGGCCGCCTTCCAGCGCGAGCTGGTTGTGATCGCCGAGGTGAAGCCGAGCGCCGAGCCGAAGGAATCAGATGAGCGAAGACGAATTGCCCGTCGTGGGGGAACCTGATCCGCTTCCGTATAAGCTCTACCAGCTCAGCTCGAACGGCGAGCCAGTTAAGAGACTCGGTGAGTTTGCTACCGAGGATGAAGCGCGCGCAAACGCTACGCGCCTGGACATACGTTACGGGTTGCTGCCTGGGACGGGGAAGGTGGTGCCCATCCCGTCAACTCCAAAATCTCGGAGGCCCAAGCCCTAGGCCTGGGTTTGCAAAGTGACATATCGCCAAAAGAAGGGGCCGGTGTCGCCA
>JASHSH010000266.1 GCA_030040955.1 Rhodospirillales bacterium | reverse complement strand
GATGGCGCGGGTGAAGATATAGGCCGACATGTCGGGCCGGCCCCACGGTCCATAGACCGTGAAGAAGCGCAGTCCGGTGGTCGGAATGCCGTAGAGATGGCTGTAGCTGTAGGCCATCGCCTCGCCCGCCTTCTTCGACGCGCCATAGAGCGCGAGCGGCCGATCCGCCGGGTCCTCGACCGCGAAGGGCAGCTTGGTGTTCGCGCCATAGACCGAAGACGAGCTGGCGTAGACGAGGTGCTCGAGTTTCGGCAGATGCCGGGCAAGCTCGAGGATTTCCAGGAACCCGTCGAGATTGTTGCGCGCATAATCGCGCGGATGGTCGAGCGAGTGCCGAACGCCCGCCTGGGCGGCGAGATTGGCGATGCGGTGGATGTCGGGGTGGTGCGCGGCCAGCGCCTCGACGCCCGCCCGATCCGCGATGTCGAGTTGGACGAAGGAAAATCCGGGCCGACCTTCCAGGCGGGCAAGCCGCGCCCGCTTCAAGTTGGGATCGTAATAGGCGTTGAGCGAATCGGCGCCGATCACCCGTTCGCCGCGAGCGAGCAGCGCCTCGCACAGGTGATAACCGATGAACCCGGCCGCGCCGGTGACCAGAATCGCCACGATCGCCCGATCCGCCGCCGTCCGGACAATGCCGCCGGCGGGACGCCGGCGCGCGCGCCAGGATAGTCGCGGACCCGCGCCCGTCAACCCGTGCCGGCCCCTCGACCGGGCGGCTCCGGCTTGGCATTGTGGCGCGGCGGCAGCAAGGTGGATTTCATGTCGGTTCGCACCCTCAACCTGACCAAGAAGCTCTACGAGTATCTGCTCGAGGCGGGATTGCGCGACGATCCCAAGCTGCGGCGCGTGCGCGAGGCCACCGCGAGGCATCCCGCCGCCGGCATGCAGATATCGCCCGAGCAGGGGCAGTTCATGGCATTCCTGGTGCGGCTGATCGGCGCGCGCCGCTGTATCGAGCTGGGCACCTTCACCGGCTACAGCGCGCTCTGCGTCGCGCTCGCCCTGCCGCCCGACGGCAAGCTGATCTGCTGCGACGTGAACGAATCCACCACGTCGCAGGCGCGGCGCTTCTGGGCCGAGGCGGGTGTCGCCGACAAGATCGACCTGCGCCTGGCGCCGGCGCTGGAGACGCTCGACGGCTTGCTCGCCGGGCGGGGAGGCAAGGGCAGCTTCGATTTCGCCTTCATCGATGCGGACAAGGACAATTACGAGGCCTATTACGAGCGCTGCCTCGAATTGCTGCGCCCGGGCGGGCTGATGGCGATCGACAATGTGCTGTGGGACGGCGAGGTCGCGGAGGCGCGCAGCCGCGACCCGACCGCGCAAATGTTCCGCCGGCTCAATGCGAAAATCCGCGACGACGTTCGCGTCGATATGAGCCTGCTGCCGCTGGGCGACGGCGTCATGCTCGCCCGCAGGCGCGAAACGTGAGCCAGGAGCCGGCGCCCGGGACCTTGCTTTGCGCGGTCGACTCGATCCCCGACGGCGGCGCGCGCGATCTGCTGCTGCCGGGGTCGGACGAGCCGCTGCGCGTCGTGCTGTTCCGCGAGGGCGATGAGGTCCACGCCTACCGCAATCATTGTCCGCACATGCATCTGCCGCTGAACCCGCGGCCGGACGAGTTCCTGATGCTGGGCGACGGGCTCGTCATGTGCGGCTGGCACTCGGCGGTGTTCCGCATCGCCGACGGCGCCTGCATCGACGGGCCTTGCGCCGGCGAGGTCTTGCATCCGATCGCCGTCGCGCGAAGCGGCGCGATGGTGGTCTTGGCTCGTCACCCCTGAATCCCGCGGCCGGATCGGCCTTCGCGCCCGTGACTGCGCAAGGAATTCCCGCTGCACGGCCATTTTATACATAACGAACATGTTGATAAATATCTTATTGCACCGCATTCTGATATATTATAGTCATAATAGCATCACATTGCGGGGAATTTCGAACCGGTTCGAAATCAGTGGGCTAATTCGGTTCGGACTCTGCCGACATCCCGCCTGCAACAAATGCGGCGGGGCGCAACGGGGCGCAACAAGGAGTGGGGGTAATGAACTTGTCGAACGAGGCCGGGAATGCCGCGCGAATTCGCGGCGGAAAACAGTGGAGTCGGGCGAGGCTGGGGGCTGGCGTGGTGCTCATCGCTCTCTGCGGGGCGCTTTCTTCCGGCGCCCTCGCCGACGATACGACGCAGCAGCAGATCGACCAGCTTCAGGCGCAGATCAAGCAGCTGCAATCGAGCGTCGACGCGCTCAAGCAACAGCAGGCGCAGCCACCCGGCCAGGCCGCGCCGCTCGGCGCGAACAAGGCGGCGCAGGCCTACGCCACGCCCTCCCCGTATACCGCGGCGCCCGCCAACTCCGGCCAATTCGGTATCGAGAGCTGGGACGGGCTCAATTCGATCGAGTTGACCGGCCGGCTCCATCTCGATGTCGGCGACTATCTCACCTACGACAAGCAGCGCGGGCTCACCAGCCCGTCCTCGCTGGACAGCGGGTTCAACGCCCGGCGGGCGCGCCTCGGCGTGACCGGTAAGTTCGGCGGCGTGTGGACCTACACGCTGATCGGCGATTTCGGCAACAGCGACGACGGCACCAACGCGCTG
>JASHSH010000265.1 GCA_030040955.1 Rhodospirillales bacterium | reverse complement strand
GCTCGTTCGATTCGACGTCGCGCACGAAATCGGCGATGCACACGCCCCCTTCGGCCCCCTGGCGCGGGAAGGCGAAGCGGGCGACTTCGGTGGCGCCGTCTTCGCCGAACAGCACGATCGAATCGCCCTCGGCGGCGCAGCGCCAGTAGCCGTAGGCCGCCCGCGGCAGGAGTATCTCCTCCTTGTCGCAGCGCTTGAGCAGGTCCATCGCCACCGGGCGCAGCTCCTTGTGCGCCCATTCGCGCCACTCCTCGATCCGCTTGCCGGCCTTGCGGTAGCCCCAGTGGAACTGGAACAGCATGGTCTCGTTGAGGAAGGGCGCGAGCGTGCGCAACGGCACGCGCTCGATCAGCTTCGCGCCCCAGAAGGGCGGCGCGGGAATTTGCGCCTGGCGGGCAAGCTCGGCGCGGCGCAGCTTGAGTTCGTCGAGCTCGACCGGGCGGCTGGGCGCGCGCGCCGACCAGCGCGGCTGCGCCTTCTCGCCAGCGGGGCGGGCGAGCCGCTTGGCGCGGCGTTCGGCGAGATGGGCGTCGAACTTGCCCTCGACCACGCGGCCCATGAGATCGAGCCCGTCGAACGCGTCCTTGGCGTAGGCGACGCGGCCCGCCCCGTAGGCGGCGACGCAATCCTCCTCGACATAGGCGCGCGTCAGCGCCGCGCCGCCGAGCAGCACCGGGAGATCGACCCCCTCGCGCGTCATCTCCTCGAGATTTTCGCGCATCACCACGGTGGACTTTACCAGCAGGCCCGACATGCCGACCGCGTCGGCCTTGTGCTCGCGCACCGCGGCAAGGATCGAGGCGATCGGCTGCTTGATGCCGAGATTGACCACCCGGTAGCCGTTGTTGGTGAGGATGATATCGACCAGGTTCTTGCCGATATCGTGCACGTCGCCGCGCACGGTGGCGAGCACGATGGTGCCCTTCTCGCGGCCCAGCACGCGCTCCATATGCGGTTCGAGATAGGCCACCGCCGCCTTCATCGTCTCGGCCGATTGCAGCACGAAGGGAAGCTGCATCTGGCCGGAGGCGAACAGCTCGCCGACCGTCTTCATCCCGTCGAGCAGCAGCGAATTGATGATGTCGAGCGGCTTCCAGGTGCGGAGCGCGAGCGCGAGATCCTCCTCCAGGCCGGCGCGCTCGCCGTCGACGATGCGCTGCTTGAGCGCCTCCTCGACGGTGGCCGGCCGCGGCTTGGCCTTGCGCGCCTCGGCGCCGCGGCCCTCGAACAGCGCGATGAAGGCCTGGAGCGGATCGTAGCCCGGCGCGCGGCGGTCGAAGATCAGATCCTCGGCGCATTTGACCTCGTCGGGGGCGATCTTGTGCAAGGGCGCGATCTTGGCGAAATGCACGATCGCGCCGGTCATGCCGCGGCGCACCGCATGGTCGAGGAACACCGAGTTGAGCACCGCGCGCGCCTGCGGCTTCAGCCCGAAGGACACGTTGGAGACGCCGAGCGCGATCTGGCAGTCGGGCAGCTC
The DNA here is from genome assembly GCA_030040955.1 of Rhodospirillales bacterium. Lineage (GTDB taxonomy): Bacteria > Pseudomonadota > Alphaproteobacteria > Rhodospirillales > Magnetospirillaceae > JASHSH01. The sequence continues at coordinate 1,776 of JASHSH010000265.1, read as the reverse complement.
GCGCGCGATGCGCTCGATCGCGTCGAGCGTGTTGAGCGCGAGCTTGCGGTCGTCCTCGTTGCCGGTGCAGATGGTGAAGGTGAGCGGGTCGAAGATCAGGTCGGAAGCCGGCAGACCGCGCGCGGCGGCGAAATCGTGCAGGCGATGGGCGAGGGCGACCTTCTCGTCGGCGCCCTTGGCCATGCCGGTCTCGTCGATGGTGAGCGCGATCACCGCGGCGCCGAACTTGCGGGCCAGCGCGACGCGCTTGTCGGCCGGCTCCTCGCCGCTCTCGAAATTGATCGAGTTGACGATCGGCTTGCCGCCGTAGAGGCGCAGCGCGGCTTCGATCACCGGCAGCTCGGTCGAATCGATGACCAAAGGCGCGGTCACCGCGCCGCGCATGCGCGCGACCATCTGGGTCATGTCGCGAACCTCGTTCCGGCCGACGAAGGCGGTGCACAGATCGAGCGCGTGCGATCCCTCCTTCGCCTGCTCGCGGCCCAGCGCGATCGCGCCTTCCCAGTCCTCGCGCTCCTGGCAATCGCGGAATTTCTTCGAGCCGTTGGCGTTGCAGCGCTCGCCGATGGCGAAGAAGGCGTTCTCCTGGCGCAGCGGCACCTGGCCGTAGAGCGAGGCGACCGACGGAACCCAATGCACCTTGCGGCGCACCGGCGTGGGCCGCGCGCGCTCGCCGGCCAGGCGGCGCAGCATCGCGTCCACCGCGTGCGTGTGCTCGGGCGTGGTGCCGCAGCAGCCGCCGACCAGGTTGACATGGTCCTCGCCGACGAAGCGCTCCTGCCAGAGCGCGAGATCGGCCGGCCGCAGCGGGTAATGCGTGTGCCCGTCGACCAGCTCGGGCAGGCCGGCGTTCGGCTGCACCGAGAGCAGCCCCGGCCAGTTGCCGGCGAGCCAGCGCAGATGCTCGCTCATCTCCTGCGGGCCGGTGGCGCAGTTGAGCCCGAGCAGGGGCACGTCGAGCGCTTGCGCCACGGTGGCGGCGGCGGCAATGTCGGCGCCGACCAGCAGCGTGCCCGTGGTCTCCACCGTGACCTGGACGAAGATCGGCGTGCGCGCGCCGGCCTCGGCGCGGGCGAGCTTGACCGCGTTGACCGCCGCCTTGATCTGGAGCGGGTCCTGGCAGGTCTCGATCAGCACCGCATCGACGCCGCCGGCGATCAGGCCTTGCGCCTGGACGGCAAGCGCGGCCTCGAGCGTGTCGTAGTCGATATGGCCGAGCGAAGGCAGCTTGGTGCCCGGCCCGACCGAGCCGAGCACGAAGCGCCGACGTCCGTCGCCACGGAACAGCTCGGCCGCCTCGCGCGCGATCTCGCCGGCACGGCGGTTGATTTCGTAGGCCTGCGGGCCGATGCCGAACTCGCCGAGCGTGATCGGGCTCGCGCCGAAGGTGTTGGTCTCCACCATGTCGGCGCCGGCGGCGAAGAAGGCGGCGTGCGCCTCGCGCACCAGGTCGGGCCGGGTGAGGCAAAGCACGTCGGTACAGTTCTCATGGCCGTGGAAATCCTCCTCGACCGAGAGGCCGAGCCCTTGGACGCGCGTGCCCATGCCGCCATCGCACAGCAGCACCCTGTGCCGGAGATGATCGAGGATGTCGTCGCTCATGGAGTCTTGGCGGGAACTCTCGCGCGTACGCCCAGCAGGTGACAGATGGCGAACACCAGGTCGGCCTGGTTCAGGGTATAGAAATGGAGATCGGGGGCGCCGCCTGCAACCAGGGCGCGGCATTGCCAACCGGCGACGGTGGCGGCCACCAGCCGACGCGTCTCGGGCTCGGCG
>JASHSH010000264.1 GCA_030040955.1 Rhodospirillales bacterium | reverse complement strand
AGATCGGCAACGGCATGCTCGGCGGCGGACATATCGGGCTCCCTGGTTCGAAGGTCGCAGGCGTATAGCAGCGCGCAGGGGGCGCGGCAACGAGGATTTGGCGCGCCATTGCCCACGCGCAAGCCGTGGGATGCGCGGGGCGCCGGGGGGACGGAAATCCCCCGCCAGGGTGGGAATCTAGTGCGGACTCCACGCTCACCCCCACCCCTACCCTCCCCGCAAGGGGGAGGGAGTCTTCCTGCGTGCACGTCCCCTCCCCTTTAACGGGGAGGGACAGGGTGGGGCGGAGTCGAGGAGGGTTGGGGGGTGGCGCCGAGCCGATTACCCCGAACCCGCGTTGAAATCGTCGAGCAGGTGGCTGATCCGCCGCCCGTCGGACTGGTCCATGATCACCCGGGCGCGCCGGGTCGCCGCGATCAGGTCGAGATCGAGGATGCGCCGCTTCACCTTGGGCAGGTTGGTCGTCGCCATCGAAAGGTCGCGGATGCCCAGGCCGAGCAGCAGGGCGGTGAACCTCTCGTCGCCGGCGATCTCGCCGCACACGCTGACGGGGATGCGCGCGCGCAGCGCCGCCTCGGTGGCGAACTGGATCAGCCGCAGCACCGCCGGATGCAGCGGGTTGTAGAGATGCGCCACCGCCTCGTCGGCGCGGTCGATCGCCAGCGTGTACTGGGTGAGGTCGTTGGTGCCGATGGCGAAGAAGTCGGCATGCCCGGCGAGCGCGTCGGCGGCGAGCGCCGCGCCCGGCACCTCGATCATCGCGCCCAAGGGCGGCAGCGGGCTCGCCACCGCGACATGGCGGCGGCGCAGCCGCTTGGCCGCGGCGTCGAGCGCGTCGCGCACCAGCAGCAGCTCGTCCACCGTCGCCACCATCGGCAGCAGGATGCGCACATTGCCGTGCACGCCCGCGCGCAGGGCGGCGGCGAGCTGGGTGTGCAATATCTCGGGATGCTTGAGCGAGAGGCGGATCGCGCGCAGCCCCAGCGCCGGATTCGGTCCCTGGCCGATGCCGAGCGAGGGCGCGAGCTTATCGGCGCCGACGTCGAGCGTGCGGATGGTGAGCGGGCGCCCGTCGAGCCGTTCGAGCAGGCCGCGCAGCGCCGCATACTGCTCGTCCTCGTCGGGCAGATCGTCGCGGTTCATGAACATGAACTCGCTGCGCAGCAGCCCGATCCCGGTCGCGCCGGCGGCCAGCACCGCGTCGATCTCGGCAGGCAGTTCGAGATTGGCCTGGAGCGTGATCGGCGTCCCGTCCTTGGTCACCGCCGGAACCGCGCGCAGGCGCTGGAGCGCGCGGCGCAGGCGCAGCAGATCGGCGCGCTTGCGGCGATAGGCGGCCAGCGTGGCCGGCTCGGGATCGAGGATCACCAGCCCCTCGGTGCCGTCCACGATGGCGGGCGCGCCCTGCGCCGCGGCGGCGAGCGAGCCCTCGATCGCCACCACCGCCGGCAGGCCGAGCGAGCGCGCCATGATCGCGGTGTGGCTCGCGGTGCCGCCGAGCGCGGTGGCGAATCCGGCCACCCGCGCGGGGCCGAGCAGGGCGGTGTCGGCCGGAGTCAGTTCCTCGGCCAGCACCACGGCATGGTTGGGCAGATGCGAGAACGGCCGCTGCGCGCCGCCGGCCAGGTGGCGGATCATCCTTCGGCCCACCTCGCGCACATCCTCGACCCGGGCGGCGAGATAGACATCGTCCATGGCGACGAAGCGGCGCGCGATCTCGGCCACCTCGTGCTGCACCGCGGCCTCGGCGTTGAGCCGCTCGGCGGCGATGCGCTGGTCGGCGGCGCGGATCAGCCGCGAGCCTTGCAGCATCTGCTGATAGGCGTCGAGCAGATAGCCCATCTCCTCGCCCGCCGCGCCGGGCAGCGCGCGCGCCGATTCGCGCAGCCGTCCGATCTCCGCCCCGGCGGCGGCGACCGCGGCGGCCAGGCGCTGGCGCTCGGCCTCCACCTTGTCGCGCGCGACGCGGTATTCGCCCACCTCGACCTGGCCGGCGTCGTGGCGGTGCACCACGCCGATGGCGATGCCGGGGCTGACGCCCAGGCCGCGCAGCCTGGTCTCGGCGCCCGCGGCGCGCGGCGGGGTCCGCGGCGGTTGGGTCTCGGCGGTCATCGCGTCCTCAATCTTCCTCGAAGCGGCCCTCGATCAGGTCGAGCAGCGCCCGCATGGCGCGGTCGGCGTCGGGCCCGCGCACCCGGATCTCGATGTCGGTGCCCTGCGCGGCGGCCAGCATCATCAGCCCCATGATCGAGCGTCCCGACACCTCCATCCCTCCCTTGCACACCGTCACCTCGGCGTCGAACTGGCCGGCCAGCTTGACGAACCGGGCCGCCGCCCGCGCGTGGAGTCCGCGCCGGTTGGCGATGGTCGCCGTGCGCGCGATATGTCCTTCGTCGGGCGCCGCCGCGCCCGCGCCCGCCGGCCCCTCGCCCATGTCAGTGATGGTCCTGGGCGAGCAGCCGCGAGGCGACGTTGATGTATTTGCGCCCGGCCTCCTGCGCCGCCGACACCGCGTCGCCCAGCTTGTCGCGCGTGCGCACCGAGGCGAGCTTGATCAGCATCGGCAGATTGACGCCGGCGATCACCTCCACATTGGCCTTGTCCATGATCGAGATGGCGAGGTTCGACGGCGTGCCGCCGAACATGTCGGTGAGCACCACCACGCCGGAACCGTCGTCGACCTTCTCGGCCGAGCGCAATATGTCGAGCCTGCGCTGCTCCATGTCGTCGTCGGGGCCGATGCAGACGCTGGCGATGTTGGTCTGCGGCCCCACCACATGCTCGAGCGCCGCCACCATCTCCTCGGCGAGGCGGCCATGCGTCACCAGCACCATCCCGATCATGACCGCAGGCTCATGGCACGTCCCCCTCTTCGAGATCGCGGTGGCGCAAGTCCACCCGCTCGCCCCGTTCGCGCAGCCATTCCGCCAACCGCTCGGCGACGAACACCGAGCGGTGCCGGCCGCCGGTGCAGCCGATGGCGATGGTCAGATAACTCTTGCCCTCGGCCTGGAAACGCGGCAGCAGCGGGGCGATCAGGCCGGTCAGGCCGGCGAAGAAGGGGGCGAAGCCGGCATCGGCCTCGACATAGGCGGCGATGGCCGGGTCGCGGCCCGTGAGCGGGCGCAGCTTGGCGTCGTAGTGCGGATTGGCCAGGAAGCGCGCGTCGAACACCAGATCGGCCTCGCGCGGCAGCCCGCGGCGGTACGAGAAGGACAGCACGAACAGGACCAGCGTCGCCGTGCGCTCGAGCGCGAAATGGCCGGCGAGGACGGTCTTCAATTCCGAGGGGCGCAGGTTCGAGGTGTCGATGACGATGCCGGCGCGGCCGCGCAGCGGCGAGATCAGCTGGCGCTCGTGCGCGATGCCGTCGAGCAGCGGCCGGTCGGCGGCCAGCG
>JASHSH010000263.1 GCA_030040955.1 Rhodospirillales bacterium | reverse complement strand
GCCGAATCGCGGCTACGCCGTCCGCCAGGTCGACCTGCGCGAGCTGGAGGAGCTCTACGAGGTCCGCCTCGCCCTCGAACTCTATTCGGTCGAGGCGCTGGCCAGCCGGGGCGTGCCGGTGAACGCGCTCGCCGCGCTGCGCGACACTTGGACCGCGGTGCGCACGGAGCCGCCGCGCAAGGGCGAGGAGCTGGCGGAGCTCGACACCGTGTTCCACGAAACGCTGGCCGCCCTGGTCGGCAACGAGACGCTGTTGCAGAATCTCAAGGCGATCAACGAGCGCCTGTTCGTGTTCCGGATGATCGACTTCGACAAGGCCGACCGCATCACCAGCACCTGCGCCCAGCATCTGGCGGTGCTCGAGCGGATCGGCGCGGGCGACTCCGACGGCGCGCGCAACGCCATGCGCGCCAACATCAACGAGGGCCGGACGATCGTCGGCACGGCGATCAAGGAGGCGCTGGCCCGCGCCTACGCCATCCGCTGACTTCCCGTCGATGCGCGCTTCCGCCGCCTCGCCGCTGCGCCTGGCCGCGTCCCGGATCGGCGGCGGCGTCCCGCTCGCTTCGTTCTCCGGCCGGGTCGTGGGGGCAACCGCGCGCAGCGCGCTGATCGAGCTGAGCGACGGAGGGCTGGTCGCGCTCATCGCCGACGCGTCGGGCGGCGTGCCCGCTGCGGTCTCGCTGCCGCTGCCCGCCGGCTTCGAATTCGCCGGGCATCTTCGCGTCGGCGAACCTTGCGCCGCGCGTGGCGGCATCTTGCGCGTCGGCGCGCTTGCCATCGATCTGCGCGGCGCGCGCCCTTGGCGGGCCGAGCTGAACAGCCTGCCGCCGCCGGAACGCATCGGATTGTCGGCGCGGCGCGCACTCCTCGCGGAGCTGATCGGCGAGTCGGGCCGCGCCGAAGCATTGCTGCGGATCGCTGAGGACAGGAACGACCGGCTCGCGCGCGCGGCCGGCACGCTCGATCCCCGCACCGGGGAGACGCTCGTCGCACTGCTCGGCATGGGCGAGGGGACCACGCCGGCCGGCGACGATTTTGTCGTCGGCTATCTCGCTTCCCTGTGGACGGGATCGAAGCCAGATACGCAGCGTTCGGAGTTCGCCGCCCGGGTCAGCAGGCGCGTCGCGGAGGAATCGACGTCTACGACGCGGACAAGCCGGGTCTATCTGATGGCGGCGGCGCAAGGGGATGTGGCAGAGCGCCTGTACGACCTCGCGGTGTGTCTGGCAACCGCCGGTCCCGCCTCGACGTTCGACGCGGCCATGCGCGCCGCGCTCGACATCGGGCACACATCGGGCGCGTGCGCCGCGCTGGGCCTGCGCGCCGGCAGCCTGTCCTGGGATCGCGGGCCGGTCTAGGCGGACTTCGCCGCGCGGGGCGAGCGTTCCGCCAGAAAGGCGCGCCAGCCGCCGAATTCGGTGATGTCGCGCGCGCCTTGGGTTCCGTGCGGCTCGCACAGAAATCCCTTCACCTTCTCGCCATCCTCCAACTCGACCGTGCCGATGGCGAGCGGCGCCGGGATGGCAGCGACGAAGCCGCCGAACGCCTCCTCGGGCAGCGACCACACTTCGACTTCGATAGCCTTGCCCCCGTCAGCGCGCAGCATGCCCGGGCGCGCGGGCGGTCCGCCGGGCAGCGCGAACAGGCGATAGGCGGCGGCGGTCCGGCACGAACGCACCAACTTGCCGCCCCGCTCGGCGAGCTGGTGGTTCAACGGCAGCCCCGACATATGGGCGCCGCAAACCGCGAGGCGCACGATTCCCTCCGCCGCGCGGCGCGCACCGTCCCGGCGCGCGGGCAGCGGATGGCCGGTCGCGCCCATCGTCGGACTTTGCGCCCGGTGCAGCGCGTCGCCGAGCGCGCACAACGCCGCGTCGCTCCAGGCCGGCGCCATCAAGGTCACGCCGAACGGCACGCCTTCGGCCTGGAAGCCGGCCGGAATCGCGATCGCGCACAGGTCGAGCAGGTTGACGAAGTTGGTATAGAGGCCGAGCCGCGAATTGAGCAGCACCGGTTCGGCCAGCAGTTCGGCGATGGTATAGCTGCGCGGCGCGGTGGGCAGGACGAGCGCGTCGATGCGCCGCCACTCCGCCTCGGCGGCGCGGCTCAGCTCCATGCGCCGGTACTCGGCGGCGAAGGCCTCGGCCGCCAGCGGCCGCGCCCCCGCGCCGACGATCTCGCGCGTCACCGGATGCAGCGCGTCCGGGTGGCGATCGAAGAATTCGCGGATCGCGGCATAGCGTTCGGCGACCCAGGGTCCCTCGTAGAGCAGCCGCGCCGTCTCCAGGAACGGCGCGATGTCGATCTCCACCAGTTCGCCGCCGAGCTGCTCGATCTGGCGCAATGCCCCGGTGAACAGCCGCGCGCCGTCCTGGTTGCCGAAGAATTCGCGCTGATCGGGCCGCGGAACGCCGAAGCGGGTTCCGGCGATCGCGGAGGGCGTCGTCGCATGGCCGGGGTGGCGGGCGTAGGCGTCCGCCGCATCGAAGCCCCGCGCCGCCGCAAGCACGTCCGCCGTGTCGTCGCAGGAAAGGGCGAAGATCGAGACGCAGTCGAGCGAGCGGCAGGCCGGCACCACGCCGCGCGTGCTCAGCGATCCCTTGGTCGGCTTCAGTCCGACAACATTGTTGAACGCCGCCGGCACGCGTCCCGAGCCGGCGGTGTCGGTGCCGAGCGCGAAGCTCGCCAGCCCTGCGGCGACCGCGACCGCCGAGCCCGAGCTCGATCCGCCCGAGATATAGGCCGGGTTGCAGGCGCTAGCGGGCGTGCCGTAGGGGCTGCGCGTGCCGTTCAGGCCGGTGGCGAATTGGTCGAGATTGGTCTTGCCCATCGGAATCGCGCCGGCATCGATCAGGCGCTGGACCACGGTCGCGCTGCGCGCCGGCGTGTAGGCGAAAGCGGGGCAGGCCGCGGTCGTCGGCCGGCCGGCCACGTCGATATTGTCCTTGATCGCGAACGGCACGCCGTAGAGCGGTTTGCCCGCCGGGCCCTGCGCCTCCAGCCCGGCGGCGATGCGCAACAGCTCGGCCCGGGGGAGGCGGTCGATCCAGACATGGTCGTCGCCGCGCGCCTCGATGCGCGCGAGCACGGCCTCGATCAGCTCCGTCGGCCGAAGTCCGCGCCGGTAGCGTTCGGCAAGCGCGGCAAGATCGAGGCTGTCGGCGGGGGCCACCCCGCCAGGACTATGTCGATCCATGCGCTCGCCGCGTCCCCAATTGTGGCGCCCCTTGCATCCAACATAGTATGCAAAGCGAACGAAGGGCAACTCCGCGCCCGGCGCCGATGCCGCGTTCCCAGGGCGGCCCTTCTGGGCGATCATGCGCCCGGCGCCGCGTCGGGGAAACCGGCGGCCGCGAGGGCGAGCGCCCGGAACGGCGCGGAGGAGAGACGGCGGATGGTCAGCGCGACCAAGATCGTCCCGAATTTCTACCGGGACTCGGTTTCGCTCATGCAGATTTCGGCCCGATTGGGGACCCTCCCCGGCATCGCGCGGGCTTCGGCGGTGATGGCGTCGGAGGCGAATCTCGCGCTGCTGCGCGAGGCGGGGCTGCTCGCGGGCCCGATCGCGGCCGGTCCCAACGATCTGCTGATCGCGCTCCTGGGCGAGAGGAAGGAGGTCGTCGAGGCCGCGCTCGGCGAGGCGGAGGCCGCGCTTTCTCCGCGGGTTCCGGTCAGCGACGCGGGAGCGCGGGACATTGCTCCCCGGAGCCTCGAAATGGCCTTGGAAGGCGCGCCCGATGCCGGTCTCGCGTTGGTCTCCACGCCGGGCGACTATGCCGCGGCCGAAGCGATGAAGGCGCTGCGGCTGGGCCTCGACGTCATGCTGTTCAGCGACAATGTCGCGCTCGCCGACGAGGTCGAGCTGAAGCGGTTCGCGCATGCCAACGGCCGGATCGTCATGGGCCCGGATTGCGGCACCGCGATCCTCGGCGGCATCCCGCTCGGATTCGCCAATGCGGTGCGCCGGGGACGGATCGGCGCGATCGGCGCCTCGGGCACCGGGCTCCAGCAGGTCACCTGCCTGATCGACGCGGCGGGCGAGGGGGTCAGCCATGCGATCGGCACCGGCAGCCACGATCTGAACGCCGAGGTTGGCGCGATCACCATGCTCGACGCGCTCGGTGCGCTTGCCCGCGACCGCGCTACCCGAGTTATCGTGCTGATCTCCAAGCCGCCGGCGCCGGAGGTCGCGGCGCGCGTTCTGGCCCGCGCGCGCAAGGCGGGCAAACCGGTGGTCGCCGCTTTTCTCGGCTGGGAGCCGGAAGAAAGGTTGGGCGCGAACGTCCGCATCGCGCGCACGCTCGAAGATGCGGCCTTGGCCGCGGTCGCGCTCGCGCAAGGGAAGCGGTCGCGGCCCGCGTCGGCCCCGCGTCTCGCGCGCCTGCCTCGGCTCACCGCGCGACAGCGATACCTGCGCGCGCTCTATAGCGGTGGCACCTTCAGCTACGAGGCGGCGCTTCTGCTCGGACCGGCCCTCGATCCCGCGCCGATATTCTCGAACGCGCCGGCCGGCCGCGCGCGTCCGCTCGCCGATCCCTGGCGCAGCGAGGCGCACAGCCTGGTCGATCTGGGCGACGACCGCTTCACCCGGGGCCGCCCGCACCCGATGATCGATCAGCGCCTGCGCAACGAGCGCATCTTGCGCGAGGCGGCCGACCCCGAAGTCGCGGCCATCCTGCTCGACGTGGTGCTGGGCCACGGCGCGCATCCGGATCCGGCGGCGGAAATCGCGCCCGTGGTCGCGGCGGCGCGGGCGCGGGCAAGACGCGCCCGCCGCAATCTCGTGTTCGTCGGCTTCGTCTGCGGGACGGACGCCGATCCGCAGAATCGCGGGCGCCAGGCGGCCCGGCTGCGCGAGGCGGGCATGATCCTGGCCGCGAGCAACGCGCAAGCGGTGCGAATCGCCGCGCGCATCGCACAACGCGCGGCTGGCCGGAGGCGCGCGGCATGAGGCTGCCCGGAAGCGATCTCCGCGTGTTGAATCTCGGCATCGCCGGCTTCGCCGATGCGATCGCTTCCTCCGGCGGCCGGGTGACACAGGTCGATTGGCAGCCGCCGGCCCGGGGCGATGCGAAACTCGGCCGGGCGCTCGCCCGCCTCGTCAACCATCCCGAGGTCGAGGAAGCGAACCGCCGTGCCTTCGCCGCGTATCTCGCGGCCAGTCCGGTGCTGGAAGGGATCGGGACGGCGCGGCGGGAGATTCCCGGCATGGGCCGGCGGACCATCCTGCATGCCGGTCCGCCGATCGAGTGGAGCCGCATGTGCGGGCCGATGCGCGGCGCGCTGGTTGGCGCGATCCTGCACGAAGGTTGGGCGGGCGACGCGGCGGAAGCCGAAGCGCTGGCGGCGCGCGGCAAGGTCCGCTTCGAGCCGTGTCACGCGCGCGGCGCGGTGGGCCCGATGGCGGGCGCGATCAGCCCGTCGATGCCGGTCTGGATCGTGCGCGATCCGGCGACCGGCCGGCGCAGCTTCAGCAACCTCAACGAGGGGCTCGGCAAGGTGCTGCGCTTCGGGGCCAACGGTCCCGAAGTGCTCGAACGTCTGGCCTGGATGCGCGAGGGCCTGCGCCGCGTGCTCGCCAAGGCCTTCGAGTCTTCCGGCCCGATCGAGTTGAAGCCGCTGATGGCGCAGGCGCTGCACATGGGCGACGAGGTGCACAACCGCAATGCCGCCGCCACCTCGCTGCTGCTGCGCCGGCTCACGCCCGCCATCCTGGCGGCGAAGGTGAGCCGCGCCGAGGCCGCCCGCGCGCTCGCCTTCATCGGCGGCAACGATCATTTCTTCCTCAATGTCTCGATGGCGGCGTGCAAATCGATGCTCGACGCCGCGCGCGGCGTGCCGATGAGCAGCCTGGTGACCGCGATGGCCCGCAACGGCGTCGAGTTCGGCATTCAGGTCAGCGGCTGCGGCGAGCTCTGGTTCACCGCGCCTTCGCCGGTGGTGGACGGACTGTTCTTCCCGGGCTACTCCGCCGCCGACGCCGCGCCCGATCTCGGCGACAGCGCGATCACCGAGAGCGCCGGGCTGGGCGGATTCGCCATGGCAGCGGCGCCCGCCATCGTCAGCTTCGTCGGTGGCAGCGCGGCGGACGCGCTCGCCAACACGCGGCGCATGGGCCATATCGCGCAGGGGCGCAATCCGGCCCTCACCTTGCCCGCGCTCGACTTCGCCGGCACGCCGGCCGGGATCGACGCGCGCAAGGTGGTCGATACCGGCATCCTGCCGATCGTCAACACCGGCATCGCGCACCGCGCGGCGGGGATTGGCCAGATCGGCGCCGGCATCACCGCCGCGCCGCTCGACTGTTTCATCCAGGCGGTAGCCGCGCTCGCCGAGGCGCTGCCGGCATGAGCGGGCCGCGGCGGCCCCTCGCCGTGGTGGCGATCGGCGGCAACGCGCTGATCCGCGACAGCGACCATCTTTCGATCGCCGATCAGTACCGCGAGGTGACGCTTGCCGTCCGCCACGTCGCCGACATGATCGAGCGCGGCTGGGACGCGATCCTCACCCACGGCAACGGCCCGCAGATGGGGTTCATCCTGCGCCGCTCCGAGCTTTCCATCCACGAGGTCGCGCCGGTGCCGATGGACTATGCCGGCGCCGATCTGCAAGGCGCGCTCGGCTACATGTTCGTGCGCGCGTTCCGCAACGAATTCCGCCGCCGCGGCATCGCGCGGGAGCCGGTGGCGATGGTCACCGAGACGCTGGTGGACGCGCGCGACCCGGCCTTCGCCGATCCGACCAAGCCGATCGGCTCGCACATGGACGAGGCGCGCGCCAAGCACCTCGCGGCGCAACAGGGCTGGACGGTGAAGGAGGACGCCGGGCGCGGCTGGCGCCGCGTCGTGCCCTCGCCGCGGCCTCTTCGCATCGTCGACGGGGCGGTGATCGGCCATCTCGCCCGCGAAGGCTATCTGGTGATCGCGGCCGGCGGCGGCGGCATCCCGGTGATCGAGGACGGGCGGGGCGATCTCGTCGGGGTCGAGGCGGTGATCGACAAGGATTTCGCCTCCAGCCTGCTCGCGCGCGGCGTCGGGGCGGATCTGCTTCTGCTGCTGACCTCGGTCGAGCGCGTCGCCGTCGATTTCAACCGTCCCGGCCAGCGCTGGCTCGCGCGCATGACGCTGGCCGAAGCGCGGCGCCACCTGGCCGACGGGCAATTCGACAAGGGCAGCATGGGGCCGAAGATCGAGGCCGCGATCGAGTTCGTGGCCGGCGGTGGAGGCAGCGCGCTGATCACCAACCCGCCCGCCATCGCCCGCGCGCTCGCCGACGAGGCCGGCACGCGCATCGTTCCCGATTGAGCGCGCGCGGCGCTCCCGTCTAGGCTCGCGGCGCTTCGAGGGGAGGCGAGGGGCATGAGCGGAATCGACCGGCGCCGCGCCGTCGCCTTCATCTTGCTGATCGGCACGGTCAGCCTGTTCGCCGATACCGCCTACGAGGGCGCGCGCAGCGTGACGGGACCGTTCCTCGCGCTGCTCGGCGCGAGCGGCGCGGCGGTGGGCGCGATCGCCGGCGGCGGCGAGCTGATCGGCTACGCGCTGCGCATGGCCTCGGGCATCGCCGCCGACCGCTCGAAGCGCTACTGGTCGTTCGCTATCGTCGGCTTCGCCATCAATCTGGGAGCGGTGCCGTTGCTCGCTCTCGCCGGCGATTGGCGGACGGCGGCGCTTTTGATCGTCGCCGAGCGCGCCGGCAAGGCGCTACGAAACCCCGCGCGGGACGCGCTGCTTTCGCACGCGACCGAGACCACCGGGCATGGCTGGGGTTTCGGCCTGCACCAGGCGATGGACCAGGCCGGCGCGGTCGCTGGGCCGCTGATCGTCGCCGCCGTGCTGGCCGTGCGCGGCAGCTACCCGGCCGCCTTCGCCACGCTCGCGATCCCCGCGATCCTTGCCATGACCGCGCTGCTAACCGCCTGGCGGCTGTTCCCGGACACCGGCCGGCTTCCGATGAAGACGCTCGTCGTGTCGACCCGCGAGATGCGCCGCACCTACTGGGTGGCGGTGGCGACGATGTCGGTGGTCGGCGCCGCCACCACGGACTATGCGCTGATCGCCTTCCACTTCGGCAAGACCCAGACGCTGCCGCTGGCCTGGATTCCCGTCGCCTATTCGGTCGCCATGGCGAGCCAGGGCACCGCCGCCTTCCTGCTCGGCCGGATGTTCGACCGCGTGGGCGCGATCGTATTGCCCGGCGCGCTGGTCTTCGCCGCCTTCGCCACGCTCTGCGCCTTCTCAGGCACCCAGGCGCTGGCCGTTCTCGGGGTGGTGCTGTGGGGGATCGGCATGGGCGGGCAGGAGAGCGTGATGCGCGCGCTGATCGCCACGCTCGTGCCGGCCGAGCGCCGCGCCGCCGCCTTCGGCACCTTCAACGCCTGCTTCGGCATCGCCTGGTTCGCCGGCAGCGCGCTGATGGGCTGGCTCTACGATATCTCGATCCCGGCGCTGATCGCGTTCTCGCTGGTCGGCCAGCTCGCCGCGGCGGCGGCGCTGGCGGCGTGGATTGGCGGGCGGAGGGCGGCGGGCACTCTTTGACATACGCGACCAATTCGGATATGTCTTGACATATGCCAGAACGAACGACGGTCCGCTTGCCAGAAGATCTCATGCGCCGCGCCAAACGCCGGGCCGCCGCCGACGGGCGCTCGCTGACGGCGTTGATCGAGGACGGCGTGCGCCGCGTGCTGCGCGACGGCGGGCGCGCTGGTTTCGGCAAGCGCGTGCTTCCACCGGTCAGCAGGGCGGTCGGCGGACTTCTGCCGGGGATCGATCTCGACGATTCGGCGGAGCTGGCGGACGCCGAGGACATCCAATTCGCCGGGCGCGACGCTTGATTCTCGCCGACGTAAACGTCCACATCCACGCGTTTCGGCGCGACAGTTCCCGCCACGATGTCTGCAAGCCCTGGCTCGACGGCATCGTGGCCGGCGACGCGCGGTTCGGAGTTTCGCCCTTGGTGCTAAGCGCAGTCGCGCGGATCGCCACCAATCCCCGAATCTTCCGCGAGCCGAGCACGGTCGGCGAGGCGTTCGCCTTCTGCGACAATCTCCTCGGTCAACCGCATTGCGACATCGTGGAACCTGGCGAGGCGCATTGGTCGATCTTCCGCCGCTTGTGTCTCGACACCGGCACGCGCGGGCCCCGCGTCGCCGACGCTTGGTACGCGGCGCTCGCCATCGAGCATGGCTGCACGTGGATCAGCTTCGACCGCGACTATGCAAGATTCCCTGGACTGGATTGGCGCGAGCCGGGCGTCTGAGCGATTGATCGCCCGCGCAATGCGCCACGGCGCGCGAAGGCGCCGTGGCGTCGATTGGCTCCCAGGGAGGAAGGCAATAAGTGCTGAAATACCTTGCTAAATCATATGGTTATTCGCGACGCCGAGAAGCCATCCACAAGCATTTCCACCAGGGCGTTACGAATGTCGGCGAACGCTCGCGAACGATCCGGTCGCAATTGACCCGCGTGATCGGCGTGACCACGGTGAATCGACGTCGAGGTGAGGCCTGTCGTCGATCCGGGTTCGGCGTGCTGAGTTTGCAACGAGACTTCCATTCGCCGCGGGGTCCCGGTCGGCGCCGAGCCGACCCCACCCTACCGTCATCTCCGGAGCCCTCTCGCTGGTGGTGAATGAGCCGGAGTCACGCTTCCCGCCGTTCACCCAGCCGATCATCGCTCCGGCGTCGACGTCTCAATTCGACTTAACGCTACCGGGAGCTCCTTGACCGCGCTTGCCTCTCCATCATCGCGGTTGTCGTCCAACCCGCAGCTCGGAGAGGGCCGCCTTTTCGGACGAGCCGAAAAAGGTCCATCCACTTGAATGTGAAGCCTTCCTCATTTGTGCGGCCGTCAGGTTGTTGATGACTGCGGTAGCGGCCGCCCAGGGTTCGGGTGCGGCCGGTCGCATTCCAGCCATGCGAAAATGCCGGGTCTTGGAGGGCGCGCACGTTCATTTTGGTTTGAGAGCTAGAAAATTTGGACGGTCGTTGTTCGGTCGTTGTCGGTATTCGCATAGTATTCATTCGGTCGTTCGGCCGGCCGAGCGGTGATTGGGCCCCGTTTCTCGATTTTGATCAGACGAAGTCGAGAAAGCCCAGGAAATCCGCCAAAATCAGCATGTGGTAAGATTGGTAATAGTCGCCCGG
>JASHSH010000262.1 GCA_030040955.1 Rhodospirillales bacterium | reverse complement strand
CTTGACCTTGGGCCGTTCAAGCGCACCCGGGGCCGTGGCGATGTAGTAGGCGAAGAGGTCGGGCAGAGACAGTGAGAACAGCCGCACCAGGCGGCCGGCGGCGATATCGGCGGCGGCCGTTGTGCTGTAGGCGAGCGTCACGCCATTGCCGGCCAGCGCCGCCTCCAGCGCCAGCACATTGGTGCTGAAGGACAGCCCGTGCGATCCCGGGATATCGTCGACGCCGGCCGCCTTGAGCCACATCGACCAGGTCGGCGCCAGCGGGTCGCGATCGACCTGCTGGTCGTGGATGAGCGCGTGGTGGCGCAGATCGGCGGGTGTTTCGAGCGGCGGACCGTTGCGCAGCAAGGCAGGGCTGCAGGCCGGAAACACCTCGTTTTTCAAGAGGAGTTCGAGAACCAGCCCCGGATAACGGCCCGTGCCGTAGCGGATCGCGATGTCGAAATCGCCGCGCATCAGATCGACCAGCGCATCGGTCGCCGAAATCCGCACATCGATATCGGGGTATTGCTCCTGGAAGCGGTGCAGGCGCTGCACCAGCCATTTGCCGGCAAAGGACGGCGAGGCAGTGACGTTGAGGGTGCCGGTGTCGTTATGCGCTCTGAGGCGCCGCACCGAAGTCTGGATGCCGGCAAAAGCTTCCGTCAGTCCCGGCAGCAGCACGCGGGCCGACGCGGTCAGCTCGACCGCGCGGTTCCGGCGCTCGAACAGGCTGACGCCGAGATCTCCCTCGAGCGCGTGGATCTGATGGCTGATCGCCGCCGGGGTCACGTTGAGCTCGTCGGCGGCCTTCGAGAAGCTCTGCAGCCGGGCCGCCGCCTCGAAGGCTCTGAGCGCGCTCAGCGGCGGCAGGTGGCCATTCGATCGCATGAGTTTTCCTAATCCGATGGCTGAGAAACTCTCGTTTGCGGATTGTTATGGGTGGACCCACTTTGCTGCACAAGAGATTTTCACGGCTCTTCGATGGAGAAGATGTAGATTAGGGGTTCTAACATGTCAGCCAACAGTTTCCACCCGCTCGCAACGCTTCGCGAGTGGCGCCGGCGGGTTCACAGCCGCCGCGAACTCGCCGCCCTCAGCGACACGATGCTGCACGATCTCGGCATCAGTCGCGCCGAGGCGCTCTATCTCGCCGACAGGCCGTTCTGGAAGGAGTAATTGCCATGACCAAGCATCGCGCATCCACATCGACAGGATTGTGGAGCCGGACCACGCAAGCCCTCGGCAAGTTGTGGGCGGGGGTGGTATCGTTCCCTGACGATCGGCGTCAGACGGGAGCTCGGGTCGTGTGGACCGACTATCCGCGCTTTCCGCCCTTCTAAGCGGCAGGCGCTTCAACCTTCACCGGAGGATTCAACCGATGACAGCCAATTCAACCATTGACAGGGCCAAGCTGCCCCACGTCGAAGGTCAGCTCAACTACATGGCTCCGATGGCCGAGCGCCCGCGCTATCTCGCCTACGACCCTGAGCCGGGCGAGGCGCGCTCGAACATGACTTATGACCCGCACACGATGCCGATCTTCGACATGCGGCCGATCCAGCACGAGCTGGAACTCGACCGCGAGGGTTTCGGGCTCGTGGAGCAGCGCACCGCGGTCAAGGATTTCTGGGACGATGAAGAGGTCCGCCAAGTCTACTACCCGGAGGCGGAAGAGTTCATCAAGGCGTATACCGGGGCGAGCCGCGTCTTCATCTTCGACCATCTGCAGCGCCGGCGGGTTGTTGGGCTGCAGGACTACTCACGCAACGGGCCGCGTCAGCCCGCAATCCGGGTCCATGTCGACCACACGGCGCGCTCGGGGCCGCAGCGGGTGCGCGACCTGCTGCCCGAAGAAGCGGATGAGTTGCTCAAGGGCCGCGTCCAGGTGATCAATCTGTGGCGGCCGATCAAGGGCCCGCTGCAGGACGCGCCGCTCGCCCTGTGCGATGCCCGCACCGTCGAGCAGGACGACCTCGTGCCGTCGGACCTCGTCTACAAGACCCGGGTCGGCGAGACTTATTCGGTCACATACAACCCGGCGCATCGCTGGTACTACGCCCCGGAACTGCGGCGCGACGAGGCGCTCCTGTTGAAGATCATGGACTCGAAGACCGACGGGCGGGCGCGGTTCATGCCGCACACCTCGTTCACCGATCCGACGACGCCGGCGGATGCCTTCCCCCGTGAAAGCATCGAGCTGCGTACGCTGGTGTTTCATCCGAATTGAACAACGTGCCCGGTGTGACCGGGTAAATCCCGGCACGGTCGGATGAAGCCGGCCATGACGAGTGAAGAAGAAGCTCCCCGCGGTCTTCGCGGGGAGCTTTTTCGTGTAGGCTCGCGGCAATAACGGCGGAGGAAGGCGATGAAGGCAATTTTGCTGACCGGGCATGGCGGTGTGGACAAGCTCGTTTACGGCGACGCGCCGGACCCGGTCGCGGGCCCCGGCGACGTGGTCGTCGACATCTACGCCGCGAGCGTCAATGCCGCCGACTACAAGATGCGCTTGGGCGGCAGCCACTATCAGACGGGCGGCCTCAAATTCCCGCATATCCTGGGGCGCGACTTTTCCGGCGTAGTCAGCAAAGTCGGGCCGGGGGCGGATCTGAAGGTCGGCGACGAGGTTGTGGGGGTCACGATTCCCGGCACGGAGGGCGCCTATGCCGAGAAAATCGCGATCAAGTCGGCGATCATCGCCAAGAAGCCAGCGAAGCTGAGCCACGCCGAGGCCGCCGCGATGGCGCTGACCAGCCTGACGGCGATCTGGGCGCTCGAAGACACCGCGAAGCTGAAGTGCGGCGAGACGATCCTGATCCAGGGCGGCGCCGGCGGAGTCGCCGGGTTTGCGATCCAGCTCGCCAAGCATATCGGCGCCACGGTGATCACCACGACAAGCGCCAGGAACCACGATTACGTCAGGAAGCTCGGCGCCGACCGGGTCATCGATTACCAGAAGGAAGATTTCACGTCGCTCGGCCGCATCTGCGATGTCGTTTTCGACACGGTCGGCGGCGAGGTGCAGGTGCGCTCCTACGACGTGCTCAAGCCGGGCGGGCGGCTGGTGTGGATCGCCGCCGCGCCCGCCGGCTTTATCCCGAGCCGAACCGACGTGCAGGTACTGCGCCCCAAGGTAGATCGCGACCGCGCGCATCTCGAACG
>JASHSH010000261.1 GCA_030040955.1 Rhodospirillales bacterium | reverse complement strand
GCGCGGCGCGGCGGCGCGGTAGTACCTCGGTAACACTTTCTTGGGAATTGGCGATCCATCATCGAGAAGCGGCAGATTAGCCATTGTGTGGCTTGGCGGCCGCGGTCTAGGATGACCGGGGCGAGCCCGCTCCGGTCCTTGGAGTAGCGATGACCAAGTCCATCAGCGGCGATTCGAAGAACACCCTGTACTGCTCGTTCTGCGGAAAGAGCCAGCACGAGGTTCGCAAGCTGATCGCCGGCCCGACCGTGTTCATCTGCGATGAATGCGTCGAGCTGTGCATGGACATCATCCGCGAGGAGCACAAGACGCATCTGGTGCGCTCGCGCGACGGCGTGCCCACCCCGCGCGACATCTGCACCGTGCTCGATGACTATGTAATCGGCCAGGAGCATGCCAAGCGCGTGCTCTCGGTCGCCGTGCACAACCACTACAAGCGCCTCGCGCACGGCGGCAAGAATCCGGACATCGAGATCGCCAAGTCGAACATCCTGCTGATCGGCCCCACCGGCTGCGGCAAGACGCTGCTGGCGCAGACGCTGGCGCGCATCCTCGACGTGCCCTTTACCATGGCCGACGCGACCACGCTGACCGAGGCCGGCTATGTCGGCGAGGATGTCGAAAACATCATCCTCAAGCTGCTGCAAGCCGCCGACTACAATGTCGAGCGCGCGCAGCGCGGCATCGTCTATATCGACGAGGTCGACAAGATCAGCCGCAAGTCGGACAACCCCTCGATCACGCGCGACGTCTCCGGCGAGGGCGTGCAGCAGGCGCTGCTCAAGATCATGGAGGGCACCATTGCCTCGGTGCCGCCCCAGGGCGGGCGCAAGCATCCGCAGCAGGAGTTCCTCCAGGTCGACACCACCAACATCCTGTTCATCTGCGGCGGTGCCTTCGCCGGGCTGGAGAAGATCATCTCGGCGCGCGGACGGGGCACCTCGATCGGCTTCGGCGCCGAGGTGCGCGGTCCCGACGAGCGTTCGACCGGCGAGGTGCTGCGCGAGGTCGAGCCCGAGGACCTGCTGAAATTCGGCCTGATCCCGGAATTCGTCGGCCGCTTGCCGGTGATCGCCACCTTGAACGACCTCGACGAGGCGGCGCTGATGGACATCCTGACCAAGCCGAAGAACGCCCTGGTCAAGCAATACGAGCGGCTGTTCGAGATGGAGGATGTGCGCCTGTCCTTCACCGAGGACGCGCTGAAGACGATCGCGCGCAAGGCGATCGCGCGCAAGACCGGCGCGCGCGGCCTGCGCTCGATCATGGAGAGCATCCTGCTCGACACCATGTTCGACCTGCCCGGGCTGGACCGGGTGGAGGAGGTCATGGTCAACGGCGAAGTCGCCGAGTCCCGCGCCACGCCCCTCTATATCTACTCGGACCGGCGCGAGGATGTGGGCTCGACCGCGTAGCCCCGCGCATGTCCCCTCGACGGGTAGGGGGATTTTGGCCGGCGGCCGGCCGGCGCAGGTATCCGATATTCCACGCGCGCCGCCCCTTGACGTGGACGCTCCGATCACCGAATTCATAGGGCGAATTCCACGCGGCCGGGCGCGCCGGCATCCCGCTTTCGAGGGCACATGGCAGAGCTAGCCCGCGGCGACATCTATCCGGTCCTGCCGCTTCGCGACATCGTCGTCTTCCCGCATATGATCGTGCCGCTGTTCGTCGGCCGCGAGAAGTCGGTGCGCGCGCTCGAGGACGTGATGCGCGAGGACAAGCAGATCCTGCTGGTCGCCCAACGCAACGCCGCGCAGGACGATCCCACCACCGCCGACATCTATCGGGTCGGCACGGTGAGCACGGTGCTCCAGCTGCTCAAGCTGCCCGACGGCACGGTCAAGGTGCTGGTCGAGGGCGGCAGCCGCGCGCGCATCAAGGAGTTCACCGACAACCAGTCCTTCTTCCAGGCGTTCGCCGACGTGATGCCGGAGTCGCCCGGCGACGCGCGCGAACTGGAGGCGCTGGCCCGTTCGGTGGTCGGCCAGTTCGAGCAGTACATCAAGCTGAACAAGAAGATTCCGCCCGAGGTGCTGGTCTCGGTCAACCAGATCGAGGACCCGGGCAAGCTCGCCGACACCGTCGCCTCGAACCTCCAGCTCAAGATCGCCGACAAGCAGGAGCTGCTCGAGATCGAGAGCGCGTCGGAGCGGCTGGAGCGGGTCTATTCGTACATGGAGGCCGAGATCGGCGTGCTCCAGGTCGAGAAGAAGATCCGCAACCGCGTCAAGCGGCAGATGGAGAAGTCGCAGCGCGAGTATTACCTGAACGAGCAGCTCAAGGCGATCCAGAAGGAGCTGGGCGAGACCGAGGACGGGCGCGACGAGGCGGCCGAGATCGAGGAGCGCATCAACAAGACGCGGCTGAGCAAGGAGGCGCGCGAAAAGGCGCAGACCGAGCTCAAGAAGCTGCGCAGCATGAGCCCGATGTCGGCCGAGGCCACCGTGGTGCGCAACTATCTCGACTGGCTGCTCACCATCCCGTGGAAGAAGCGCACCAAGGTCAAGCGCGACATCCGGCTGGCCGAGAAGATCCTCAACGCGGACCATTACGGGCTCGACAAGGTCAAGGAGCGCATCCTCGAATACCTGGCGGTGCAGCAGCGCACCACCAAGGTGAAGGGGCCGATCCTGTGCCTGGTCGGACCGCCCGGCGTCGGCAAGACTTCGCTCGGGCGATCGATCGCGCGCGCCACCGGGCGCACCTTCGTGCGCATGAGCCTGGGCGGGGTGCGCGACGAATCCGAGATTCGCGGCCATCGGCGCACCTATATCGGCTCGATGCCCGGCAAGATCGTCCAGGGGATGAAGAAGGCGAAGACCTCGAACCCGCTGTTCCTGCTCGACGAGGTCGACAAGCTGGGCGCCGACTGGCGCGGCGATCCCACCTCGGCCCTGCTCGAGGTGCTCGACCCGGAGCAGAACTCGACCTTCAACGACCATTATCTCGAGGTCGACTACGATCTGTCCGACGTGATGTTCGTCACCACGGCGAACACGTTGCGCATGCCGCAACCGCTGCTCGACCGCATGGAGATCATCCGTCTCGCGGGCTACACCGAGGACGAAAAGGTCGGCATCGCCCAGCGCCATCTGATCGCCAAGCAGGCCAAGCAGGCCGGGCTGAAGAAGGGCGAGTGGTCGATCTCGGAGGACGCGTTGCGCGACCTGATCCGCTACTACACGCGGGAGGCGGGCGTGCGCGCGCTCGAGCGCGAGCTCGCCAACCTGGCCCGCAAGGCGACCAAGGACATCCTCAGCAAGGGGCTGAAGAAGGTCGCGGTCAGCCGGCGCAACCTGGAAAAATACGCCGGCGTGCCGCGCTTCCGCTACGGCGAAGCCGAAGCCGAGGACATGGTCGGCGTGGTCACCGGCCTGGCCTGGACCGAGGTCGGCGGCGAGCTGCTGTCGATCGAGGCGGTCACCATGCCGGGCAAGGGCACCTACACCTACACCGGCAAGCTCGGCGACGTGATGCAGGAATCGGTGCAGGCCGCCGCCTCCTATGTGCGCGCCAAGTCGATCAATTTCGGCATCAAGCCGACCTCGTTCGAGAAACGCGACATCCACGTCCACGTGCCGGAGGGCGCCACCCCGAAGGACGGGCCCTCGGCCGGCGTGGCGATGTGCTGCGCGATCGTCTCGGTGCTCACCAACATCCCCGTCCACAAGGACGTGGCGATGACCGGCGAGATCACGCTGCGCGGCCGCGTCCTCCCGATCGGCGGGCTGAAGGAAAAGCTGCTCGCGGCGCTGCGCGGCGGGATGAAGACGGTGGTGATCCCGAAGGAGAACGAGAAGGACCTCGCCGAGATTCCGGACAACGTGAAGCGCGGACTGCGTATCGTGCCGGTCTCCACCGTCGACGAGGTGCTCGCCAACGCGTTGGTGCGCGCGCCCACGCCGATCGAGTGGGAGCCGGAGCCCGAGCCGGTGCCGGCCGACAAGCAGAAGCCCGCGGGCGACGAGGCGGGCGTCGTCACCCACTGATTCGCACGGCCGAGGCGCGCGCGCGACGCGCGAGAAAGCCGCGCCGAATCGGTGTGGATAGCTTCTCTTCCGCGATTGACGCCGTTGAAACTCGCGTTCTAGACTGACTCGATCCTTACACTGGTGGTCGGCTGGTGCGCGGCGACCACCGGCGTTTCCAACGGAAGGGGGCCACTCAAGTGAACAAGAACGATCTCGTGGCTGCGGTTGCCAGCGGCGCCGGGCTATCGAAGGGCGACTCGACGAAAGCCGTCGACGGGGTGTTCACGGCGATCACGAGCGCGCTCAAGAAGGGCGACACGGTGCGACTGGTCGGCTTCGGGACGTTCCACGTCTCGAAGCGCGCCAAGTCGCTGGGGCGCAATCCGCGCACCGGGGCGCAGATCACCATTCCGGCCTCGAAGCAGCCCAAGTTCAAGGCGGGCAAGGGATTAAAAGACGCGGTCAATCGCTGACGCGTCCTTTTTCGTGTATGCTGGCGATGCCGGCCGCCCCGCGCGGCCGGCATCGTCGTTTGCGGGGGGCGGTTAGCTCAGCTGGAAGAGCGCCTGCTTTACACGCAGGAAGTCGGGGGTTCAAATCCCTCACCGCCCACCACCTAGGTCTCGGATTCGGTTACCCGAATCCTTCGCCAAGGCGAGGTTGACACGGGTGGTGGCGGGGGCTACACCACCCACATTCGTTCTGAGGATCGCCTGGGGGCAGCCCGATGGACGCCATGCTCCGCGAATACCTGCCGATCCTGATCTTTCTCGTCATCGCGATCGGCGTGTCCACGGCGTTCATCGGCGGCGCCTGGCTGGCGGCGCGGCAGCGTCCCGACATCGAGAAGAACTCGCCCTACGAGTGCGGCTTCGACGCGTTCGACGACGCGCGCGCGAAGTTCGAGGTGCGCTACTACCTGGTCGGTATCCTGTTCATCATCTTCGACCTCGAAGTCGCCTTCCTGTTCCCGTGGGCGGTGGCGCTGGGCAAGATCGGCATGTACGGATTCTGGTCGATGGTGCTGTTCCTCGCGGTGCTCACCGTCGGCTTCATCTACGAATGGCGGAAGGGGGCGTTGGAATGGGAGTGATCGACCCCGCCGCGGGCACGGATCGCGAGGCGCAGGTCCGCGCGGTCGGACAGGAGCTCGCCGACAAGGGCTTCGTGCTGTCCAGCGTCGACAAGCTGGTCAACTGGGCGCGCACCGGCTCGATCTGGCCGATGACCTTCGGGCTGGCCTGCTGCGCGGTGGAGATGATCCAGGCCTATGCGAGCCGCTACGATCTCGACCGCTTCGGCACCTTCCCCCGGCCGAGTCCGCGCCAGTCCGACGTGATGATCGTCGCCGGAACGCTGACTAACAAGATGGCGCCCGCCCTGCGCAAGGTCTACGACCAGATGGCGGAGCCGCGTTGGGTGATCTCGATGGGCTCCTGCGCCAACGGCGGCGGCTACTACCACTACTCCTACGCCGTCGTGCGCGGCTGCGACCGCATCGTGCCGGTCGACATCTATGTACCCGGTTGCCCGCCGACGGCGGAGGCGTTGGTCTACGCCTTCTTGCAGCTGCAGAAGAAGATTCGGCGCACGGGCACCATCGCGCGCTGAGGCCGGACCGATGACCCAGCCGCTGCCAGAACTCGGAAATGCCATCGCGGCGGCGCTGCCCGGCGACGTGCTGTCGACCCAAGTGAGCAAGGGCGAGCTGGTCGCCATCGCGCGGCCCGAATCGATCGCCCGCGTGCTCGCCTTCCTGCGCGACGATGCGCGCTGCCAGTTCCGCCAGCTGGTCGATCTGTGCGGCGTCGATTTTCCCGAGCGCGCCAAGCGGTTCGAGGTGGTCTACAACCTGCTCTCGCTCAAGCTGAACCAGCGCGTCCGCGTGAAGCTCGCGGTGGGCGAGGACGAGCCGGTGCCAAGCGTGGTGGACGTGTTTCCCTGCGCCGCCTGGTACGAGCGCGAGGCCTGGGACCTTTACGGCATTCCATTCGCCGGTAATCCCGACCTGCGCCGCCTGCTGACCGACTACGGCTTCGACGGCCATCCGCTGCGCAAGGACTTTCCGCTCACCGGCCTCGTCGAGGTGCGCTACGACGACGAGCAGAAGCGGGTGGTGTACGAGCCGGTCAAGCTGATCCAGGATTTCCGCAACTTCGACTTCCTGAGTCCCTGGGAGGGGATGCTCCACGGCGACGAGAAGGCGAAGACGAGCCAATGAGCGAAGCGGAGATCAAGCACTATTCGATCAATTTCGGGCCGCAGCATCCGGCGGCGCATGGCGTGCTCCGTCTCGTCCTCGAGATGGACGGCGAGGTGGTCGACCGGGCGGACCCGCATATCGGGCTGCTCCACCGCGGCACCGAGAAGCTGATCGAGTACAAGACCTATGCGCAGGCGGTGCCCTATTTCGACCGCCTCGACTATGTCTGCCCGATGAACCAGGAACACGCCTTCGCGCGGGCCGCCGAGAAGCTGCTCGGCATCGAGGCGCCGCCGCGCGCGCAATACATCCGCGTGCTCTACGACGAGATCGGCCGCGTGCTCAACCACATCCTGAACACCACCACCTTCGCGATGGACGTGGGCGCGATCACGCCGGTGCTGTACGGCTTCGAGGAGCGCGAGCATCTGTTGGCCTTCTACGAGCGGGTCTCCGGCTCGCGCTTCCACGCTGCCTACTATCGCGTGGGCGGCGTCGCGGCCGATCTGCCGGCGGGACTGGCCGAGGACATCATGGCCTGGACCGAGCGTTTCCCGAAGGTGCTCGACGACATCGAAACGCTGCTCGACGAGAACCGCATCTTCAAGATGCGGACCGTCGACATCGGAATCGTCAGCGAGGAGCAGGCGTTGGCCTGGGGCTTCACCGGCCCGAACTTGCGCGCCTCGGGCGTGCCCTGGGACCTGCGCAAGGCGCAGCCCTACGCAGCCTACGACCAGATGGAATTCGACATCCCCGTCGGCAAGAACGGCGACTGCTACGACCGCTACATGGTGCGGATCGAGGAGATCAAGCAGTCGCTCGCCATCATGCGCCAGGCGATCGAGAAGATGCCGACGGGTCCGGTGCGGGTGGACGACCACAAAATCACGCCGCCCTCGCGCGCCGAAATGAAGCGCTCGATGGAGTCGCTGATCCACCATTTCAAGCTGTTCACCGAGGGCTTCCACGTGCCGGAGGGCGAGACCTATACGGCGATCGAGACGCCGAAGGGCGAGTTCGCGGTCTATCTGGTCGCCGACGGCACCAACAGGCCCTATCGCTGCCACATCCGCGCGCCGGCCTTCCCGCATTTGCAGGGCATCGACTTCATGTCGAAGGGCCACATGCTCGCCGACCTGGTGGCGAATATCGGTTCCATCGATATCGTCTTCGGCGAGATCGACCGATGAGCGGGGCGGGGGACGGGGGGGCGGCGAAGCAGCCGGCGAGCTTCGCCTTCACGCCCGACAATCTGGGCAAGGCCAGGGCGTTCATCGCGCGCTATCCGGCCGGTCGGCAGAAGAGCGCGGTGATGCCGCTGCTCGACCTCGCCCAGCGCCAGGAGGGATGGGTCTCGGTCGCGGCGATGGATGCGGTGGCCGCGATGCTCGACATGGCGCCGATCCTCGTCTACGAGGTCGCGTCCTTCTATTCGATGTACAATCTGAAGCCGGTCGGCAAGCACCACCTTCAGGTCTGCACCAATCTTCCCTGCCGGCTGCGCGGTTCCGACGAGCTGATGGCGACCTGCCGCAAGGAGCTGGGCATCGGCCCGGGCGAAACCACGGTGGACGGGCAGTTCAGCCTGATCGAGGTCGAGTGTCTGGCCGCCTGCGTCAACGCTCCCGTACTGATGCTCGGCGACGACTACTACGAGGACCTGGCGCCCGATTCGCTGCGCAAGATCATCGCGGGCCTGCGCAAAGGCGAGTCCCCGAAGCCGGGCTCGCAGATCGGCCGGCAGGGATCGGCGCCGGTCGGCGGGCCGAAGACGCTCACCGGGGCGGCGGGCTGACATGCTGACCGACAAGGACCGCATCTTCACCAATCTCTACGGCCTGCACGACTGGCGGCTCGCCGGCGCGCGCGCGCGCGGCGACTGGGACGGCACCAAGGAGCTGCTGGCCAAGGGGCGCGACGCGATCATCGAGGAGGTGAAGAATTCGGGACTGCGCGGGCGCGGTGGTGCGGGATTTCCCACCGGCCTCAAATGGTCGTTCATGCCCAAGCAGCCGGGTCCGCGGCCGCATTATCTCGTGGTCAATGCCGACGAGGGCGAGCCCGGCACGTGCAAGGACCGCGACATGCTGCGCTGGGACCCGCATAAGCTGGTCGAAGGCTGCCTGATCGCCGGCTTCGCCATCGGCGCCAACAGCGGCTACATCTATATCCGCGGCGAGCTCGTGCGCGAGGCCGAGCATCTGCAAACCGCCATCGACGAGGCGCGCGCCGCCGGTCTGATCGGCAAGAACGCCTGCGGGTCGGGCTGGGATTTCGAGCTCTATGTCCATCGCGGCGCCGGCGCCTATATCTGCGGCGAGGAATCGGCGCTGCTGCAATCGCTCGAGGGACAAAAAGGCCAGCCGCGGCTGAAGCCGCCGTTCCCGGCCGGCGTCGGCCTCTATGGTTGCCCGACCACCGTGAACAATGTCGAGTCGATCGCGGTCGCACCCACCATCCTGCGCCGCGGCGCGGCCTGGTTCGCCGGCATCGGCCGGCCGAAGAACACCGGTACCAAGGTGTTCTGCATCTCCGGCCATGTCGAGCGCCCGTGCAATGTCGAGGATGAGATGGGCATCCCGCTGCGCGAGCTGGTCGAGAAGCATGCCGGCGGCGTGCGCGGCGGCTGGGACAACCTGCTCGCGGTGATCCCCGGCGGCTCGTCGGTGCCGGTGCTGCCGAAGTCGATCTGCGACACGGTGCTGATGGATTTCGATTCGCTGCGCGAGGTGCGCTCGGGGCTCGGCACCGCGGCGGTGATCGTGATGGACAAGTCGACCGACATCGTCGCTTCGATCGCCCGGCTGTCGCGCTTCTACATGCACGAGAGCTGCGGCCAGTGCACGCCCTGCCGCGAGGGCACCGGCTGGCTGTGGCGGATGATGCGGCGGATGGTCGACGGGCATGCCGAGCTGGCCGAGATCGACATGCTCGAGGACGTGACCCGCGAGATCGAAGGCCACACGATCTGCGCGCATGGCGACGCCGCGGCTTGGCCGATCCAGGGGCTGATCCGCCACTTCCGTCCCGAGCTCGAGCGGCGCATCCGCGAAGCCGCCGCCCGAGCCGCCTGAGGAGGCCGCATGACCAAGCTCACCATCGACGGCCGCGAGATCGAGGTCGAGGCGGGGATGACCATCATCCAGGCCTGCGAGATCCTGGGCGTCGAAATCCCGCGCTTCTGCTTCCACGAGCGCCTGGCCATCGCCGGCAATTGCCGCATGTGCCTGGTCGAGGTCGAGAAGACGCCGAAGCCGGTGGCCTCCTGCGCCCAGCCGGTAGCCGACGGGATGGTGGTCAAGACCAACAGCCCGATGGTGCGCAAGGCGCGCCACGGGGTGATGGAATTCTTGCTCATCAACCATCCGCTCGACTGCCCGATCTGCGACCAGGGCGGCGAATGCGACTTGCAGGACGAGGCGATGGGCTACGGCATGGACCGCAGCCGCTATCGCGAGCTGAAGCGCGCGGTCAAGGACAAGGATTTCGGCCCGCTGGTCAAGCCGACGATGACGCGCTGCATCCACTGCACGCGTTGCGTCCGCTTCCTCGCCGACGTCGCGGGCGCGCCCGACTTGGGCTCGATCGGGCGCAACGAGAACATGGAGATCGACACCTTCGTCGCCAAGGCGATCGGCTCGGAGCTCTCCGGCAACATCATCGATCTTTGCCCGGTGGGCGCGCTGACCAGCAAGCCCTACGCGTTCACCGCGCGGTCCTGGGAGCTGCACAGCAGCGAAAGCGTCGATGCGCTCGACGCGGTGGGCAGCAACATCCGGGTCGATGCGCGCGGCAACCAGGTGATGCGCGTCCTGCCGCGCACCAACGACGACGTGAACGAGGAATGGCTGGGCGACAAAAGCCGCTTCGCCTGCGACGGGCTGATGCGGCAGCGCCTCGACCGGCCCTATCTCCGCCGCGACGGCAAGCTCGCGCCGGCAAGCTGGCCGGAGACCTTCGCCGCCATCGTGGACCGTGTCCGCCAACTCGGCGGAGCGCGGGTCGCCGCGCTCGCCGGCGATCTGGCCGACGCCGAGGCGATGTTCGCGCTCAAGGAATTGATGGCCGGCATCGGCTCGCCGCATCTCGATTGCCGCCAGGACGGGGCCAAGCTCGGCGGCCCGCGGGTTTCCTACCTGTTCAATACGACGATCGCCGGGATCGAGCAGGCCGGCGCGCTGCTGCTGATCGGCACCAATCCGCGCTGGGAAGCGCCAGTGCTGAACGCGCGCATCCGCAAGCGCTGGATGCGCGGCGGCTTCCCCATCGGCCTTGTCGGCGCCGATCTGGACCTGTCGTACCGCCATCAGCATCTCGGCGACTCGGCATCGGTGCTTTCGGCCATCGCGGATGGCTCGCATCCCTTCGCCAAGGTCCTGAAGGACGCGAAGCATCCGATGCTGATCCTGGGCCAAGGGGCGCTCGCCAGACCCGATGGCGCTCAGATCCTCGGCCTCGCCCGGCGGGTGGCCGAATCGACCGGCATGGTCGGCGACGGCTGGAACGGATTCAACGTGCTGCATACCGCGGCGGCGCGGGTCGGCGGGCTCGACATGGGCTTCCTGCCGGGCGCCGGCGGGCGCGATACGGCGGGCATTCTCGCCGGCTGCAAGAGCGGCGAATTCGGCGCGGTCTATCTGCTGGGCGCCGACGAGATCGACATGGCCGCCCTGGGCAAAGCCTTCGTCATCTATCAGGGCCATCACGGCGACGCCGGGGCGCACCGGGCGGATGCGATCCTTCCGGGCGCCGCCTACACCGAGAAGGACGCAGCCTACGTCAACACCGAGGGCCGTGCGCAGCAGACCCGGCTGGCGGTGTTCCCGCCCGGCGAGGCGCGCGAGGACTGGAAGATCATTCGCGCGCTGTCGGAGGCGATGGGCCGCGCGCTCCCTTACGACACGTTGCCCGAGCTGCGCGCCCGCTTGGCCAAGTCTGCACCGAGCTTCGCCGCGCCGGACCGCGTGGTGCCCGCCGCCTGGGCGCCGTTCGGCGCCGACGGGCCGGTCGGAAGCGAGCCGCTGCGCTCGCCGATCGCCAACTACTACATGACCGATCCGATCTGTCGCGCCTCGCCCACCATGGCGCAGTGCACGGCCACCTTCCTTGGCGGCGCCCGGAGGACCGGCACGCATGGATGAATTCTGGTCCGGCTATCTATGGCCGGCCATCCTCATCGTGCTCGAGATCGCGGCGATCCTGGTGCCGCTGCTGATCGCCATCGCCTATCTCACCTATGCCGAGCGCAAGGTTCTCGGCGCGATGCAGCTGCGCAAGGGACCCAACGTGGTCGGGCCGTTCGGCCTGCTCCAGCCTTTCGCCGACGGGCTCAAGCTGCTGCTCAAGGAGACGGTGGTCCCTTCGGGCGCGAGCCGAGCCGCCTTCATCGTCGCGCCCGGCCTCACCTTCGCGCTTGCGCTGGTCGCCTGGGCGGTGATCCCGTTCAGCGAGGGCTGGGTGCTCGCCAACATCAATGTCGGCATCCTGTATCTGTTCGCTATTTCGAGCATGGGCGTGTACGGCATCATCATGGCGGGCTGGGCGTCGAACTCGCGCTACGCCTTCCTCGGCGGGCTGCGCTCGGCGGCGCAGATGGTGTCCTACGAGGTCTCGATCGGCTTCGTGATGATCTCGGTGCTGCTCTGCGTCGGCTCGCTCAATCTCACCGACATCGTGCACGCGCAGCAGCGCAGCATCTGGTTCGTGATCCCGCATCTGCCGCTGTTCGTCATCTTTTTCGTCTCCGGCCTGGCCGAGACCAACCGCTCGCCGTTCGACCTGGTCGAGGCCGAGGCCGAGCTGGTGACCGGCTACAATGTCGAATACTCGTCGATCCCGTTCGCGCTCTTCTTCCTCGGCGAGTACGGCAACATGATCCTGATGAGCGCGATCATCACGATCCTGTTCCTCGGCGGCTGGCTGCCGCCCCTGCGCTACGAGCCGTTCACCTGGGTTCCCGGCGTGATCTGGCTGGCGCTGAAGATCTGCGTCCTGCTGTTCGGCATGATCTGGGTGCGCGCGACCTTCCCGCGCTACCGCTACGACCAGCTCATGCGCCTGGGCTGGAAGGTGTTCCTGCCGTTCTCGCTGTTCTGGCTGGTGCTGACCGCCGGCGTGCTCGAAGCCACCGGCTGGGTACCGAAGTGAGGAGCCACCAAGATGGCATTCATTGACCGCAGCGCGCGCTCCTGGCTGCTGGCCGAGCTGATCGTCGGGCTGAGCGTGACGCTTCGCTACTTCTTCAAGCCGAAGGTGACGATCAACTACCCGTTCGAGAAGGGGCCGCTGAGCCCGCGCTTCCGCGGCGAGCACGCGCTGCGCCGCTATCCGAACGGCGAGGAACGTTGCATCGCTTGCAAGCTGTGCGAGGCGATCTGTCCGGCCCAGGCGATCACCATCGAGGCCGAACCGCGCGAGGACGGCAGCCGCCGCACCACGCGCTACGACATCGACATGACCAAATGCATCTATTGCGGCTTCTGCCAGGAAGCCTGCCCGGTCGACGCCATCGTCGAGGGGCCGAATTTCGAGTTCGCCACCGAGACCCACGCCGAGCTGCTCTACGACAAGGAGCGGCTGCTGGCCAACGGCGACCGCTGGGAGGCCGAATTGTCCGCCCGCCTCGCCGCCGACGCGCCCTACCGGTGAGGATGGCACGCCGCCGATGATCGTCCAGGCGATCGTATTCTACGTGCTTTCGGCGGTGCTGATCGCCAGCGGCGTGCTGGTCATCTCGGTGCGCAACCCGGTGCACGCGGTGCTGTTCCTGATTCTCGCCTTCTTCAACGCTGCCGGCCTGTTCGTGCTCAACGGCGCCGAGTTCCTGGCGATGGTGCTGGTGGTGGTCTATGTCGGCGCGGTCGCGGTGCTGTTCCTGTTCGTGGTGATGCTGCTCGACATCAACCTGCTGCGCATGCGCGAGGGCTTCCTGCGCTACCTGCCGACCGGCGCGCTGATCGGGCTGATCCTGCTGATCGAGCTCGCCGGCATCTATGCGAGCTGGAGCTTCGGCGCCGCCGAGCCCGGCCTGCTCGCCGCGCCGGCGCCCGATCCCGGCGCCGTGCCGAACACGGACGCGTTGGGGCGGCTGATCTACACCGACTATATCTACCTGTTCCAGGCGGCGGGGCTGATCCTGCTGGTCGCCATGATCGGGGCGATCATGCTCACCCTGCGCGCGCGGTCGGGCATCCTGCGCCAGAGCATCGCGCATCAGCTGCTGCGCAGCCGGGCCAGTTCGATCGAGCTGCGCAAGGTGCCGCGCGGGGAAGGGGTGTAGCGGTGATCGGACTGTCGCAATACCTCACCGTCGCGGCGATTCTGTTCACGCTCGGCGTGTTCGGCATCTTCCTGAACCGCAAGAACGTGATCATCATCCTGATGTCGATCGAGCTGATCCTGCTCGCGGTCAACATCAACTTCGTCGCCTTCTCGCATTTCCTCGGCGACCTGGTGGGGCAGATTTTCACCATGTTCGTGCTCACCGTTGCCGCCGCCGAGGCGGCCATCGGCCTCGCCATCGTGGTGGTGACATTCCGCAATCGCGGCACCATCGAGGTCGAGGAAATCAACCAGATGAAGGGCTGAGCGGCGAATGTACACGGCAACCGTATTCCTGCCGCTGCTCGGCGCGATCATCGCCGGCTTCTTCGGCCGGCGCATCGGCGATCTCGGCGCGCAAGTGGTCACCTGCGCGCTGGTTGGCCTGCCGCTCTTGTTCTCGATCGTCATTTTCGTCCAGGTGATCGGCGGCGGGCACACCGAGAGCGTGCGCCTGTTCACCTGGTTCGTCTCCGGCGATGTGGAGGTGGCCTGGTCGCTGCGCTTCGACGCGCTGACCGCGGTCATGCTGATCGTGGTCAACGGGGTCTCGTTCCTCGTGCATGTCTATTCGGTCGGCTACATGCACGGCGACGGCTCGATCCCGCGCTTCCAAAGCTATCTCTCGTTCTTCACCTTCGCGATGCTGATGCTGGTGACGGCCGACAATCTGGTCCAGCTCTATTTCGGCTGGGAGGGCGTGGGCCTCGCCTCCTACTTGCTGATCGGCTTCTGGTACGACCGGCCGTCCGCGGTGGCGGCGGCGATCAAGGCCTTCATCGTCAACCGGATCGGCGATTTCGGCTTCGGGCTCGGCATCTTCGCCACCTTCGTCCTGTTCGATTCGGTGAACTACGACGTGATCTTCGCCGCCGCGCCCGACAAGGCCGGCGCGATGTTCCACATCTTCGGGCTCGACGCCAACGCGATCACCGCCTGCTGCCTGCTGCTGTTCGTCGGCGCGATGGGCAAGTCGGCCCAGTTCATCCTGCACACCTGGCTGCCCGACGCGATGGAAGGCCCGACCCCGGTCTCCGCCTTGATCCATGCCGCGACCATGGTCACCGCCGGCGTGTTCATGGTCGCGCGCATGTCGCCGCTGTTCGAATATTCGGAGACCGCGCTGACCGTGGTCACTGTGGTGGGCGCGGTCACCGCCTTCTTCGCGGCGACGGTGGGCTGCGTGCAGAACGACATCAAGCGGGTGGTCGCCTATTCGACCTGCTCGCAGCTCGGCTATATGTTCTTCGCCATCGGCGTCTCCGCTTATCAGGCCGGCATCTTCCATCTGTTCACCCACGCCTTCTTCAAGGCGCTGCTGTTCCTGGGCGCGGGCTCGGTGATCCATGCGATGTCGGGCGAGCAGGACATGCGCAAGATGGGCGGCATCTGGCGCAAGGTGAAGATGACCTACGCCGTGATGCTGATCGGCAGCATCGCGCTCGCCGGCATCCCGCCCTTCGCCGGCTACTGGTCGAAGGACACGATCCTCGAGGCCGCCTGGTCGGCGGGAACCGATGTCGGTCGCTTCGCCTACTGGCTCGGCATCCTGGCGGCTTTCATGACCGCCTTCTACTCGTGGCGGTTGCTGATTCTCACCTTCCACGGCAAGCCGCGCGCCGACCATCACGTGATGGAGCATGTGCACGAATCGCCCTGGGTGATGATGGTGCCCCTGCTGGTTCTGGCGGCCGGCGCGGTGCTCGCCGGATGGATCGGGCACGCCTGGTTCGTCGGCGAGGGGATGGACGGGTTCTGGTCGAAGTCGATCCTTCTGCTCAAGGGCCACGATGCGCTGCGCGACCTCGAAAAGGTCCCGAGCATCGTCAGCTGGCTGCCGACTTTGGTCGCGCTGGCGGGGATTTGGCTGGCCTATCACCTCTATGTGCGCCGGCCCGAACTGCCCGCCTGGCTGGCCGAGGAGTTCCGCCCGATCTACCTCTTCATGCTCAACAAGTGGTATTTCGACGAACTCTACGACTTCTTCCTGGTGCGACCCGCCTTCGCCATCGGGCGCGGCTTCTGGAAGGGCGGCGATGCCGGGGTGATCGACGGGCTCGGCCCCGACGGGCTGGCCGCGGTGACGCGCGGCTTCGCCCGCCGCTTCAGCCTGCTGCAAAGCGGCTATCTCTACCATTACGCGTTCGCCATGCTGATCGGCATCGCGGCCTTCGTGACCTGGTACGTGCTGCGGGTTGGGTGAGGGCGCGATGTCGGAATGGCCGCTGCTGACCATCACCACCTTCCTGCCGCTGCTGGGCGCGGCATTCATCGTGACAATCCGCGGCGAGGCGCAGGCGGTGGCACGCAACGCGCGCAACGTGGCGATGGCGACCAGCCTGCTCTCCTTGCTCGTCTCGGTGCTGGCCTGGGCGGAATTCGATCCGGCGAGCGCCGACTTCCAGCTGATCGACCAGGCGCAATGGCTGCCCGGCTTCGCCATCAACTACAAGATGGGCGTGGACGGCATCTCGCTGTTCTTCGTGCTGCTCTCCACCTTCCTCACTCCGATCTGCATCCTCTCGTCCTACGAAGCGGTTCGGGTGCGGGTGAAGGAGTACATGATCGCCTTCCTCGTCCTCGAGACGATGATGGTGGGCATGTTCTGCGCGCTTGACCTCGTGCTCTTCTACATCTTCTTCGAGGGCGTGCTGATCCCGATGTTCATCATCATCGGCGTGTGGGGTGGACCGCGGCGCGTCTACGCGGCCTTCAAGTTCTTCCTCTACACGCTACTGGGCTCGGTGCTGCTGCTGCTGGCGCTGATCGCCATGTACTACGACGCGCACACCACCGACATCCCGACCATGCTGGCGCACAGCTTCCCGGTGACGATGCAGCCTTGGTTGTGGCTGGCCTTCTTCGCCTCCTTCGCCGTCAAGGTGCCGATGTGGCCGGTGCATACCTGGCTGCCGGACGCGCATGTCGAGGCGCCGACCGCGGGCTCGGTGATCCTGGCCGGCGTGCTGCTGAAGATGGGCGGGTACGGTTTCATCCGCTTTTCGGTGCCGATGTTCCCGGTCGCCTCGCACGATTTCGCGCCGCTGATCTACACGCTCTCCGTCGTCGCCGTGATCTACACCTCGCTGGTCGCGCTGGTGCAGGAGGACATGAAGAAGCTGATCGCCTACAGCTCGGTGGCGCATATGGGCTTCGTCACCATCGGCGTGTTCACCGTGAAGGTGCAGGGGCTCGAAGGCGCGCTGTTCCAGATGCTCTCGCACGGCGTGGTGTCGGGCGCGCTGTTCCTTTGCGTCGGCGTAGTCTACGACCGCATGCACAGCCGCGACATCGCGCGTTACGGCGGGCTGGTGCACCGGATGCCGTTCTACGCCTTCACGTTCATGGTGTTCACGCTCGCCTCGGTGGGACTGCCGGGAACGTCGGGCTTCGTCGGCGAATTCCTCTCCCTGCTCGGCGCGTTCCAGGCCAACACCTGGGTGGCGCTGCTCGCCGCGACCGGCGTGATCCTGGGCGCGGCCTATATGCTCTATCTCTATCGCCGGGTCATCTTCGGCAAATTGGAGCGCGAGGACCTGAAGTCGATCCTCGATCTGAGCCCGCGCGAGATCGCGGTGTTCGCGCCGATGATCCTGGTGGTGTTCTGGCTGGGCATCTACCCATCCTCGTTCCTGACCCCGATGCATGCCTCGGTCGCGCGCCTGGTCGCCAACTATCACGTGGCGCTACAGGCGGCCCAGGGTCTGTCGGTGGCGGCGCGCTGAGACGGGGAAGGACGGACCCATGCTGCCCGATCTCGGCCCCGTCGTTCCCGAGCTGATCGTCGCGGTCGCGGCGATGGGTCTGCTGATGGTCGGCGTGTTCGGCCGCGCCAACGCGACCCGGACGCTGTGTGGCCTCGCCATCCTGGTCCTGTTCGTCGCGCTGGTGTTCGAAACCGGGCTTACCGGCACGCGCGCCGAGACCTTCGGCGGCATGTTCGTGGTCGACGGTTTCGCGGTCTACGCCAAGATCCTGGTGCTGATCGCCGCCGCCGCGAGCCTCGCGATGTCGATCGGCTGGCTTCGCCGCGAGGGCGCCGAACGGTTCGAATTCCCGGTCATCCTGCTGTTCGCCACCCTCGGCATGCTGATGATGGTCTCGGCGAACAATCTGATCTCGCTGTATCTCTCGCTTGAGCTGCAGAGCCTTTCGCTCTACGTGCTGGCGGCGTTCCAGCGCGACAACTCGCGCTCCACCGAGGCCGGGCTCAAATATTTCGTCCTCGGCTCGCTGGCTTCGGGGATGCTGCTCTACGGCTCCTCGCTGGTCTACGGCTTCGCGGGCACAACCGCCTTCGACGGCCTCGCGCACGCCTTCGGCAATGGAATTCCGCTGGGCGCGACCATCGGCGTGATCTTCGTGCTCACCGGACTCGCCTTCAAAGTCGCGGCCGTGCCGTTCCATATGTGGACGCCGGACGTTTACGAGGGCGCGCCGACGCCGGTCACCGCCTTGTTCGCGGTCGGGCCGAAGATCGCGGCATTCGCGCTGCTGGTCCGCGTGATGGTCGGGCCGTTCTCTGCGCTCACCGATCAGTGGCTCCAGGTGGTGGTATTCATCTCGGCCGCCTCGATGATCCTCGGCGCGTTCGCCGCCATCGCCCAATCCAATATCAAGCGGCTGATGGCCTACAGTTCGATCGGCCATGTCGGCTACGCGTTGATCGGCCTGGCGGTCGGCGACCAGACCGGCGTGCGCGGCGTGCTGATCTATCTCGCCATCTACCTGTTCATGACGCTCGGCACCTGGGCCGCGATCCTGGCCATGCGCCAGAAGGGCCGCGCGGTCGAGGGCATCTCCGACCTCGCCGGCCTGGCCAAGACGCATCCGGGCATGGCGCTGGCGCTGGCGATCTTCATGTTCTCCATGGCCGGCATCCCGCCGATGGCGGGCTTCTGGGGCAAGCTCTACGTGTTCATGGCGGCCATCGACAAGGGCATGGTAACGCTGGCCGTGATCGGCGTGCTCACCTCCGTGGTCGGCGCCTACTACTATCTGCGCATCGTCAAGGTCATGTATTTCGACGAGCCGGCCGAGGTGCTGGACCATGGCGGCGGCGACGGACTCGGCTTCGTCATGGGCGTGACGGCGCTGGTGATCCTGTTCTTCACGCTGATCCCGGCGCCGCTGGTCACGCAGGCCGGCGCGGCGGCCGCCACCCTGTTCGGCGGATGAACCTGCGCGAGCCGTTCCGGCTGAACGCGCTGGAGCGGGCGGCGAGCACCAACGACGAAGCGCGCCGCCTGGCCGGCCAGGGAATGGGCCACGGCACCGTGGTCACCGCCCGCGAACAGACGGCGGGACGCGGGCGGCGCGGGCGGCGCTGGATTTCGCCGGCGGGCAACTTGTACGCTTCGATCCTGCTCGATCCGGGCCCCGTCGCCGGCCGGGCGGCCGAACTCGCCTTCGTCGGCGCCCTCGCGCTGCGCGAGGCGCTGGCCGGATTGTGCCCCGGTCCGTTCGCCTGCAAATGGCCGAACGACATTCTTCACGACGGGCGAAAGATCGCGGGCATGCTGCTCGAGGCGGCCGAGCCACTGGTGATCCTGGGAGTGGGCGTCAACGTGACTTCGGCGCCCGAACTCGCCGAGTATCCGGCGACCAGTCTGCACGCTTGCGGCGCCGATTGGGTCGAAGCGGCGGCGGTGCTGGCGGCGTTCTGCGATCGCCTGGCACCCTGGTACGCGACCTGGCGGGGCGAGGGGTTTGCGCCCATCCGTCGCGCCTGGCTCGCTCATGCGATCGGGCTGGGCGGACCCGTGGTGGTGCGCCTCGCCGACCGCTCGTCGATGGAGGGCCGCTTCGGCGGTCTCGACGAGCGGGGCGCGCTACTGCTCGAGACGCCTTCGGGCACGCGGCCGGTCCTGGCCGGCGACGTGTTCTTCGCGGCCTGAGGCGGACGATG
>JASHSH010000260.1 GCA_030040955.1 Rhodospirillales bacterium | reverse complement strand
TCTCTGCGAGCAGGACCTGGCCGTCCTTCAGCCCGGCTGCCGCGCGCTCGGCCTCGGGGCCGACCACGTCGCCGACCCACGCCACCGGACGGCCAAGCGCCTTGGCGAGCGGCTCGACCAGCAGCTTCTGGCTGTACTTGGCCTCCACCCCCTTCGGCCGGCCGAAATGGGTGAGCACGATGACGCGCGCGCCCTTGTCCGCCAGCTCGCGGATGGTGGCCGCTGAGCGGTCGATGCGGGTGGTGTCGGTGACCTTGCCGTCCTTGGCCGGGACGTTCAGGTCGGACCGGACCACCACCCGCTTGCCGGCGGGATTCAGCGCATCGAGGGTGCGGAACGCGGCCACCGGCTCAGCCCAGCTTGCCGACCAGGGCAGCCACGTCGTTCATGCGGTTCGAGAAGCCCCACTCGTTGTCATACCAGGCGAGCACGCGCACGAACGTCCCGTCGATCACCTTGGTCTGGGTGAGGTCGAAGGTGGCGGAGGCGGGATTGTGGTTGAAGTCGACCGAGACCAGCTCCTCGCTGGTCACCGCGAGGATGCCCTTCAGCGGCCCGCTCGCCGCAGCCGAGCTCATCGCCGCGTTGATCTCGTCCTTGGTCACCGCCTTGTTGGTGACGACCTTGAGGTCGATCATCGAGACGTTGGGCGTGGGAACGCGGATCGCCACCCCGTCCAGCTTGCCGGCGAGCTCCGGCACCACCAGGCCGATCGCCTTGGCGGCGCCGGTCGAGGTCGGAATCATCGAAAGCGCGGCCGCGCGGGCGCGGCGCAAATCCTTGTGCAGCGTGTCGACCGTGCTCTGGTCGCCGGTGTAGGCGTGGACCGTGGTCATGAAGCCCTGCTTGATGCCGGCGAAATCGTTCAGCACCTTCACCACCGGGGCGAGGCAGTTGGTCGTGCACGAGCCGTTCGAAATCACCTTGTGCGCGGCGGCGAGCTTGTTGTCGTTGACCCCGTAGACCACGGTGATGTCGGCCCCGTCGGCCGGGGCCGAGACCAGGACGCGCTTGGCGCCGGCGTCCAGATGCAGCGCGGCCTTGTCGCGCTTGGTGAATATTCCGGTGCATTCGAGCGTGACGTCGACACCGAGGGATTTCCAGGGAAGCTTGGTTGGATCCTTCTCGGCGGTGACCTTGATTGCGCTTGCACCGATGGTGAGCATGTCGCCCTTGGTCGACACCTCGCCCGGAAAATGGCCGTGGACGGAGTCGAATTTCAGCAGATGGGCATTGGCCTCGGGCGAGCCGAGATCGTTGATGCCCACCACGGTCACGTCGTTGCGCCGCGACTCGGCGGCGGCGCGCATGACGAGGCGGCCGATGCGGCCGAAACCATTGATCGCGACGCGAATGCTCATCTGCTGTCTCCCGTTTTGCGCGGGCGTGCGTGCCGCGCGGAATTTGCCTAGGCCCTGCGCGGCGGGCGCGCCTTGCGCTGAATCAAGGTCCGAAGAAGGTCGGCGGAGGGCACGAAGAAATTACAACCGCTGACCGGTTTCGTGAAGTCCATCAGATGATCGTAATGGCCATGTGCGTCGCGCCGGATCATGCGCGTCAGCATCTTGCGGAAATTGGCCGGGGTGCGGCCATAGGCGACGAAGAAGATTCCCTGCTGGGCGGTGGTGGCGTAGGGCAGGGACTGACGCAGAATCTGGAGTTCCTTGCCATTCTCCTCGATGACCACCCGCGCGATATGGGCGGTGGGCGGCTTCACCGCATCGTCCATTTCCACGCTGTCGGCCTTGGAGCGGCCGATCACGCGCTCCTGCGCGGCCACGCTGCGCGCCTCGAAACGGGGCAGATCGTGCACCCAGCGCTGGGTGCTGACGAAGCTCCCGCCCGCGAATCCGGGAATCTCGGCCCCGACGATCGCCGCCTCGGTACGCTCCTTGACGCCAGAGGGATTCTCGGTTCCGTCGATGAAGCCGGTCAGGTCGCGGCGGTCGAGATTGCGGAAGCCGTGCATCTCCTCGAACACGCGCACCGCGTCCCCGCAAGCCGCCAGGAAGCGGCGCGCGAGATGGAAGTTGGCGTCGTGCCGGTCGGAATGGATATGCAGGAACAGGTCCACCTGGGTGCCGGGCGCGACGCGGGGTCCATCCTGGATCTTCCTGAACGGCACCAGCCCGGGCGGCGGCGGCGATCCGAAGATGCGGCGCCAGGCGGCGGCCCCGAAACCCACCGCGCTGAACAACTTGCGTTCGCCGGTCGCCGCCGCCACTTGGCGGGTCAACGCCGGCAGCTCGGCGCAGGCGCGTCGCACTACGCCCAGCCGGGTACCGCGCTTGACGCGCAGCGTCAGATAGAAGGCGAACTTGCCGGTCGGCGGCAGGACGGCGGATTGCGGCTGGGGCGCGGGCATGGGCTTCACGCGGCCGAGCGCAGAAGTTCGCCGAGGGGGGTGTGCAGATGATCGTTGGCGGCCAGGATGTTGCCGGTCTGGAGCACGTCCCTGCCCCCATAGATTTCGCTGACATAGCCGCCCGCCTCGCGCACCAGCACGATGCCCGCGGCGATGTCCCAGGGCTGAAGCCCGACCTCCCAAAATCCCTCCACCCGGCCGGCCGCGACATAGGCGAGATCGAGCGCGGCCGAGCCGAAGCGGCGCACGCCCGCGCTGGCGCGGATCACCGGCTCGAGCAGGCGGAAGAAACGGTCGAACCCCGGGCGGCTGCGATACGGAAAGCCGGTGGCGAACACGGCATCGTCCATCTGGCGCCGCGCCGAGACGCGCAGACGCCGCTCGTTGACAAAGGCCCCGGAACCTTTCTCGGCCCAGTACAGCTCGTCGCTGATCGGATTGTAGACCACGCCGGCGATCGGGTCGCCCTCGCGCACCAGCGCGATCGAAATGGCGAAGTGCGGGATGCCGTGCAGGAAGTTGGTGGTGCCGTCGAGCGGATCGATGACCCACTGATTCGCCGTGTCGGTGCCCGGCTCGGGACCGGATTCCTCGCATAGGAAGGAAT
Source organism: Rhodospirillales bacterium (assembly GCA_030040955.1). GTDB lineage: Bacteria > Pseudomonadota > Alphaproteobacteria > Rhodospirillales > Magnetospirillaceae > JASHSH01. The sequence goes on along the minus strand of JASHSH010000260.1, from coordinate 4,482 downwards.
ATTCCGGACGCGCCTTGCGCAGTTCGCGGCGCAGCAGGTTCTCGACGCGGCGGTCGGCGGCGGAGACGAAGTCGGCCGGCCCCTTGAGCGATACCTGGAGCTGCTCGACCTCGCCGAAGTCGCGCAGCAGCCCGCGCGCCGCCTTGCGCGCGGCTCCGGCCATGATGTTGATGACCGGGGGCGCGATCATCTTCCGCGCCTCAGCCCTTTGCCCGCTCGATATAGGTCGCGTCGGCGGTGGAGACGACGATGCGCGTGCCGGCCTCGATGAAGGGCGGAATCATCACCCGCACCCCGTTCTCCAGCTTGCCCGGCTTGTAGGAGGAGGCGGCGGTCTGTCCGCGCACAACGGGGTCGGCCTCGACCACCTCCATGGTCACCTTGTCGGGGAGGTGAACCGAGACCGGTGCGCCTTCGATCAGATTGGCCGTGCACACCATTCCATCCTTCAGGAAGGCGGCGGCCGCGCCGATCATCTCGCGCGGCACCGAGAACTGCTCGAACGTCTCCGCGTCCATGAAGGTAAGCGATTCGTCGTCGCCGAACAGGAACGTGCACTCGCGCTCCTCGGCCATCAGACGCTCGACCGTGTCGGCGGTCCGCCAGCGCTCGTTGGTCTTGATCCCGCTGCGCACATCGCGCATTTCGACGGCGATGAAGGCGCCGCCCTTGCCCGGCTGGATCAGCTGGATGTTGAGCACGATCCACTGCTTGTTGTTGTGCTCGAGGATATTGCCCGGGCGAATGAGATTGGCGTTGATTTTCACGGGATTCCGCGCTCTGGGGGGAGAAAACCGGCGCGGAACCTAGCAGCTTGGCCCCGGCGAGGCAACAGCGCCCGCCGCCCTTCGCGGGCGCGCCTTGTGGCCGATTTCGCCCTCGTGTAGAGGTGCTCGGCCGCCGGTCGGAATGGGGCCGGCGTGGCTGCTGGATGGGAGCGGAAAAATGAATGCGGGCGGCGGTTCGGGCATCCGAGTCCTCGGCATCGCGGGCAGCCTGCGCGCGGCCTCGTTCAACCGCGCGGCGCTGCGCGAGGCGGTGACGCTGGCGCCGCCCGGCATGGCCATCGAGACCTGGGACATCGCGCCGCTCGGCGTCTTCAATCCGGACGTCGAGGCCAAGGGCGCGCCCGACGCGGTGCGCGATCTGTGGGCGCGGGTGAAGGCGGCGGATGCGCTGCTGTTCGTAACGCCCGAATACAATTTCTCGATTCCCGGCGGGCTCAAGAACGCGATCGACTGGATGTCGCGCGACCCCGCCAAGCCCTTCCTCGGCAAGCCGGTCGCCATCATGGGAGCGAGCGGCGGGCCGTTGGGAACCGCGCGCGCGCAATACCAGCTCCGCCAGGCTTGCGTCTTCCTCGACATGCATCCGGTGAACAAGCCCGAGGTGTTCATCGGCAACGCGCCCAGCAAGTTCGACGCCCAGGGAAAGCTCACCGACGAAACGACGCGCGGCTTCATCCGCCAGCTGCTCGAGGCGCTCGCCGCCTGGACGCTGCGTATCTCGCCAAAGGCGAGCTGAGCGGGTTACGCGCAGGGGTGGCGGTCTCCCCGCCAGTCCTCGATCTCACCATCGCGCAGGTATGTCGGGCCGATCGGCGATTTGCCGTGGCCGCCGGGTATGTCGAGCACGTATTCCGGCCGGCAGAGGCCGGAAACGCGGCCGCGAAGCGCGCGCATGAGCGCCTGGCCTTCCGCGATGGGTACGCGAAAGCGCGCGGTGCCGGGCGCGGCGTCAAGCTGGTGGAGGTAATATGGCTTGATCCGGCTCTCGACCATGGCGCGCAGCAGCGCCTCCAGCGCGTGGGGAGCGTCGTTGACGCCGCGCAGCAGCACGGTCTGCCCAACGAGCGGAATTCCGGCCCGCGCCAGCCGCGCGCAGGCTGCGCGCGCGGCTTCCGTCAGTTCGCGCGCATGATCGACATGCACGGCGATCCACACCGTCTTCGCGCAATCGAAAGCCGCGACCATCGCCGCGTTGACGCGGCCGGGATCGACCACGGGTACGCGAGTGTGGAAGCGGACGATGCGCAGATGCGGGATCGCGCCGAGCGCGGCCAGAAGCTTGACGATGCGCGGCGGCGGCAGCATCAGCGGGTCTCCGCCGGTGACGATCACCTCCCATATCTCCTTGTGCGCGGCGATATAGGCGAGCGCGGCATCCAGCGCGGCCCGGCCGAGCGCATGCTCGCGCCCGACGCGCTCGCGCCGGAAGCAGAAGCGGCAATAGACCGGGCAGGCGAGAAGCGGCGTCAGCAGAACGCGGTCGGGATAGCGGTGCACGAGTCCGGGCAGCGGCGAATGCGGGAGATCGCCGATCGGGTCGGCGCGCTCTTCCGGCCCGGCCTCCAGCTCGGACTCGTCGGGCACGAACTGGCGCGCGATCGGGTCGGCCGCATCGCCCGCGTCGATCAGCTCGACCATCGCAGGCGTGATCGCGATCGCATAGCGCTCCGCCACCCGTTCGATCGCGGTTAGGCGGTCGGGATCGATCAGGCCCGCCTCGGCGAGCTCGCCTGCGCTGCGCAGGCCGTGGTTGGGACGGTCGGAAGGAATCGCGTTCACGTCGGTCTCCTGGGGCGGACTGGCCGGCATCGGCCGGGCTGGGGCATAGTGCCCCGGCGGGCGCGTGACAAGGGAAATCCATGGCGCGGGAGGAAGATGCCGGGGCGGCCGCTCATGCCGCCCGGCGGCCAAACCTAATTCGTCGGGGGCGCATCGTCGCGGCGCTGCGCGCCCAGATGGAGGCGGCCGGCTTCGTCGAGGTGGAGACGCCCGCTCTCCAGCGCTCGCCCGGCATGGAGCCGCATATCCAGGCGCTGGGCGTCGAGCTGAACGAACCGCTGGTGGCCGGTCGCCATCGGCTCTATCTGCACACCAGCCCCGAATTCGCCATGAAGAAGCTGCTGGCCGCGGGCGAGCGGCGCATCTTCCAGATTTGCCGGACCTGGCGCGACGCCGAGCGATCCGCGCTGCATCATCCGGAATTCACCCTGCTCGAATGGTATCGCGCGGGCGAAGGCGCGGAGACGGGCGCGCTGATCGCGGACTGCGCCGCGCTGCTCGCCGCCGCCGCGCGCGCCGCGGGAACGGATAGGTTGCGGCGCGGCGAGCGGGTGTGCGACCCGTTCGCCACGCCGGAGCGCATTTCGGCCGCGGAGGCCTTCGCGCGGCATTGCGGCTTCGATCTCCTGGCCACGACGGGCGACCGCGCCACATTGGCCGGACAGGCCAAGCGCCTGGGCCTGCATGTCGGCGAGTCCGACGCGTGGGAGGACATCTTCCACCGCATCCTGCTGGAGAGGATCGAGCCGCATCTGGGCGATGGCGCGCCCTGCATCCTCGAGGACTACCCGATCGCGTTGGCCGCGAACGCGCGGCCGAGCCCGCGCGACGGCCGCGTCGCGGAACGGATCGAGCTATACGCGTGCGGGGTCGAACTCGCCAACGGATTCGTGGAACTGACCGACGCCGGCGCGCAACGCGCGCGTTTCGAGGCGGACATGGCGCTAAAGCGGCGCCTGTACGGCGTCAGCTACCCGATCGACGAGGAATTCCTGGCCGCGCTCGGCCGGATTCCCGAAGCCATCGGCATGGCTCTCGGCGTCGACCGCCTCGTGATGCTCGCCACCGGCGCGGCGCGTATCGAGGACGTGCTGTGGGCGGAGGTAGCCGGAGGCGAGGTCGGTTAATCCGTGCCCAGGATCGCAGCGAATTGGCGTACCGCCGCCGCGGGTCCTTCGGGATGGCTCCACACCCCGGCGCTGACGGCGAGGAAGTCCGCCCCCGCATCGACGAGCGGCGCGCAGTTCGCCGCCGTGATGCCGCCGATGGCGACGCAGGGCACCACCATCAGCTCGCTCCACCAGCGCAAAATCTCCGGCTCCGCGCGGGTTTTCGGCTCCTTGGTCGCGGTGGGGAAGAAGGCGCCGAACGTGACATAATCCGCGCCGGCGTCGGCCGCCTCCATGGCGAGATGGCGCGAGTCATGGCAGGTGACGCCGACGACGCGGTCGGGACCCAGCATCGCGCGGGCCTCGCGATACGGCGCATCCTCCTGGCCGATATGAACGCCGTCGCAATCGGTGGCGAGGGCGAGATCGGGCCGGTCGTTCATCAGGAACGCGACCCCGCGATTCTGCGCCACCGGCCGAAGCATCTCGGCCGCGCGCCGCACCGCTGCATCGTCGACTCCTTTCAGGCGAAGCTGCATCGCCGCCACCGGACCGGCGTCGAGCGCGGCGGCAAGCTGGCGGGCGAAATCGGCGAGGTCCGCGATCGTAGGCGGCGTGATCAGATAGAGCTGGCAGGATGCGATGGCGGGACCTCGCCGGCGGGAGCGGCGCGCAGGATAGCACCGCTCAGCGCTTGGCGCGCAAGGCGGCGCGTGCCGCGACGAGAGGGTCCCGGGCCGACGAGAGATCGACCGTGTTCGGCGGCAGGGGCCGCGACTCGATGCGCGCGCCCGACTGGCCCGCGA
>JASHSH010000259.1 GCA_030040955.1 Rhodospirillales bacterium | reverse complement strand
GGCGACGGCGTGCACTGCTTCAGCCGCAAGGGCGAGCTGCTCGGCAAGATCAAGGTGCCGGAGGTGGTCTCCAACCTGTGCTTCGGCGGGCCCAAGCGCAACCGACTGTTCATCACCGCCACGCGCTCGCTCTACGCCGTCTACGTGGCGCAGGCCGGCGCGCAAGTGCCGTAAGCCGCGTGCGCATCGAGGTCGACGCAAGCCTGCCCGCCGACCGCGACGCCGCCATCCTGGTCGGCCGCGCCTGGATCGGCCAGCCGGTGCCCGGCCCCGCCGTGGTGGCGGTCCGCGGCGATCGCGTAGTCGATATCAGCGCGCATGCGCCGACCGTGAGCCAGCTGCTCGAACGCGAGGACGCCGCGCGCATCGCGTGCGAGGCGCCGGCCCAGCCGATCGGCGCGCTCGCGGACATCCTCGCCAACAGCGATGAGGAGAGCCGCGACCCGGCGCGCCCCTTCCTGCTCGCGCCCTGCGACCTCCAGGTGATCAAGGCGGCCGGCGTCACCTTCGCGGTCAGCCTGATCGAGCGGCTGATCGAGGAACGCGCGCGCGGCAACGCGGCGCAGGCCGAGAGTGTGCGCAAGCGCATCGTCGAAATCATCGGCGGGGATTTGCGTGCGATCGAGCCCGGCTCGGAGAAGGCGGCGAAGCTCAAGGCGATGCTGATCGAGCAGGGCATGTGGTCGCAGTATCTCGAGGTCGGCATCGGCCCGGACTGCGAGGTGTTCACCAAGGCCCCGGTGATGTCGTCGGTGGGAACCGGGGCGGATATCGGGCTGCATCCCGGCTCGCGCTGGAACAATCCCGAGCCCGAGGTCGTGCTGGCCGTCAACAGCCGCGGCAAGGCGGTGGCGGCGAGCCTGGGCAACGACGTCAACCTGCGCGACTTCGAGGGGCGCAGCGCGCTCCTGCTCGGCAAGGCCAAGGATAACAATGCGAGCTGCGCGATCGGCCCGTTCCTGCGACTGTTCGACGCGCGCTACGGCATCGACGACGTGCGCGGCGCCGAGATCACCGTGAAGGTGGAGGGGCCGGACCAGTTCCGCCTGAACGGACGCAGCTCGATGCGCCTGATCAGCCGCGATCCGCTCGACATCGCCGCGCAGACCATCGGCCCCACGCACCAGTATCCCGACGGATTTATGCTGTTCCTCGGCACCATGTTCGCGCCGACCGATGATCGCGGCGAGAAGGGCGCGGGCTTCACCCATATGATCGGCGACGTGGTGACCGTGGCCACGCCCAGGCTGGGTGCGCTGGTCAACCGCGTGGGCCTCAGCGACAAGGTGAGCCCGTGGACCTTCGGCATCGCCAGCCTGATGGGCAGCCTGGCCCGGCGCGGGCTGATCGCGTGAGTGGGAGCGGAATCCGATGAGCGCAGGCGAGAAGCGGCCCTGGGGCGAGTACCGCGCGATCGATTCGGGCGAGGGGTTCCAGGTCAAGCACATCACGGTCGCGCCGGGCGGCAGGCTCTCGCTACAATCCCATGCCAAGCGCGCCGAGCATTGGGTGGTGGTGCACGGAAGAGCGCGGGTCACGGTGGGCGAGAGCGTGCGTACGCTCGAGGCCAACCAGTATGTCCATATCCCGCTCGGCGCCAAGCACCGGCTGGAAAATCCGGGCGACGAGCCTTTGCATCTGATCGAGGTGCAGTGCGGCGCCTATCTGGGCGAGGACGATATCGTGCGCTACGACGATGCTTATGGCCGCGCCTGACCGCTGGCGCCCTCGACACGGAGACAGCGCTGTGCCAGCCTCCCGCCAACCCCGGATGCGAGGACATCGCCGATGAGCGCCGTGCAGAACCTGACGGAGACCAAGCCGCGCGTGGGACGCCTGTTCCGCCGCGAGAGCGGCCGCTCGCTCATGGTGGCATTCGACCGCACCGCGGTGGCCGGTCCCGTCGAGTTCGCCGTCGATGCGCGCGCGGCACTCGCCAACATCGTCGCCACCAAGCCCGAGGCGGTGCTGATCAGCCCCGGGCTGATCAAGACCGGCGCCGACCTGTTCGCCTGGCATGGCGCCCCGGCCATCGTCTGCCGCATCGACTACCCGCTGGTCCAGGACTTCCGCGTCGCCGGCAAGGAATTGTTCCGCATGATCTGCGACGCCGAGCGCGCCGCCCGGCTCGGCGCCGATGCCGTGGTCATGTGCCTGATCGACGGCTTCGACGATCCCGACGCCTATGCCGAGAACGTGACCGCGGTGAGCCGGGTGGCCAAGGAGTGCGAGGCGATCGGCATGCCGCTGATCGTCGAGGCGGTGCTGTGGGGCAACCGCAACAAGGACCAGAAGGACGCGGCCAAGCTCGCCACCGTCTGCCGGATCGCGGCCGAGCTCGGCGCCGACCTGATCAAGACGCAGTATCCCGGGACGCCCGAGGGCATGCGCAAGATTTCCGCCGGCTGCCCGGTGCCGGTGCTGGTGCTCGGCGGGCCGGCGGTCGACGACATGAAGGTGGTCGAGGAGTTCACCAAGGGCGCCATCGCCGGGGGCGCGCGCGGCGCGATCTTCGGGCGCAACATCTGGCAGCGCAAGGACGTGGCCCGCATGGCCGGGGCGATCTCCGCCATCCTGCACGGCGCGTGACGTAACGGGGGACCGGCGCCCGCGCCGGGATTGGCGCGTTGGCCGAATTCATCCTGGGCATCGACGCGGGCGGCACTTCGGTGAAGGCCGCCATCTACTCGCTCGACGGCGCCGAGCTGGGCGCGACCAGTCAGCCGTTGCGACCCATTGCGCCGGCGCCCGGCTTCAGCGAACGCGATCCGGACAAGCTGTGGGAAGGAATGTGCGCTGTGATCCGCGGCGCGCTCGCCAAAAGCGGCGTCGTGGCCGCCGACGTCGCTTCGGTGGGTATCACCGGCTACGGCAATGGACTCTATCTGCTCGACGCGAAGGGCCGGCCGACTACGAACGGCGTGCTTTCCTTCGATTTGCGCGCCGCTTCGATGGTGGAAGAATGGCGCGCCGCCGGAATCGAATCCGACTACGTCCCGCTCACCTACAAGCCGCTGCTGCCGGCGGCGCCCGCCCCGCTGCTGGCCTGGTTCCGCCGCCACCGGCCCGAGGTGCTGGCGAACGCGCACACCGCGCTCACCTGCAAGGACTATCTGCGCTACCGGCTCACCGGGCGCATCGTCGCCGAGGTCACCGACCAGGGCACCTCCGCGCTCTTGCCTGGCGCGGCGCGCGCGCGCGACCCGCGCATCCTGGCGCTGTTCGGGGTCGAGGATTGCGCTTCGCTGTTCCCCGCCGCCATCGAGCCGACCGAGATGGCCGGCGCGATCACGGAAGAGGCAGCCGCCGCCACCGGCCTGCGCGCCGGGACGCCGGTGCCGGCGGGCTGCTGCGACAATCTCGCCATCATGTTCGGCACCGGCGCGCTGGAGAACGGGCGGATGGTGATCCTGTCCGGCACCTGGGGCATCCATCAGGTGTTCCTCGACTTCGCGATCAAGGACGGCTCGGCTGGCTATGTCTGCCACGGGCTCACCCCGGCGCAATGGCTTTATTGCGAGGGCAGCCCGACCTCGGCCAGCAGCTTCGAATGGTTCGTGGACTCCTTCGTGCGCCGGCCTGGCGCCGACGAGCCGCCGGAGGCCGCATATGCGCTCTGCAACGAAGCGATCGCCCGCACGCGGCCCGACGAGGCCGGCGCCTATTTCCTGCCCTTCCTCAACGGCGCGCCCGACGAGCCGAAGGCGCGCGGCGCGCTGATCGGGCTGGCCACCTGGCAGCATCTCGGCCACGCGGTGCGCGCGGTATACGAGGGGGTGGCGTTCGAGCATCGACGCCATTTCGAGCGGCTGCTGCGCGTGGCCCCCCGTCCCGCGCGCGCCCTGTTCGCCGGCGGCGCCGCGCGCAGCGAGGCCTGGTCGGAGATCTTCGCGGCCGCGCTCGACCTTGCGCTCGACATCCCGGGCGGCAGCGAGTTCGGCGCCCGCGGCGTGGCAATCCTGGCCGCCACCGTGTGCGGCCGTTTCCCCGATCTCGCGACGGCGATTGCCCGTATGACCGGACCGGACCGCTCGATCGCGCCGGATGCGCGGCTGCGCGATCTGCTCGCCGGGCGCTACCGGACCTATCTCGAATTGCGTGAGGCGCTGCGCCCGCATTGGGGCGCGTTGGCCGTCTAGCTCGCCGCGCCGATAGAGCCGCGCGACGGGCGTAAGATTCTTGCTCGCACCAGTCTGCGAAAACGTTTGCGCAAACCTTTGCATCCGTGTAGCATCCGGGTCGGGGAAGAACGTCCGGGAACCGGAAAACAATGCCGGTCACGATGCGGGATGTGTCGGCGATGGCCGGCGTGTCCATCTCGACGGTTTCGCACGTTGTGAACAACACGCGCGCCGTGCCGGAGATGACGCGCCAGCGCGTGCTCGACGCGATCAAGGCGACCGGCTTCCTGCCGAATACGGTGGCGCGCTCGCTCAAGCGCGCCGAGACGCGCACGCTGGGGGTCGCCATCGGCGACATCAGCAACCCGTTTTTCGCCGAGGTGGTGCATGCGGTCGAGGCGGCGGCGCGCGCCGCCGGCTACACGGTGATTCTGACCGACTTCGGCGAGGACGCCGAGCGCGAGATGGCCGCCCTGCGCGCCCTGGTCGGCCGCCGCGTCGATGGCATGATCCTCGCGCCCTCGGGCGCCGGCGGGGCCGAGGCGGTCGCCTATGTGCGCCGGCAAGGCATCCCGCTGGTCCAGGTCGACCGCGTGGCGGCGCGCGGCTGCGACTCGGTGCTGGCCAGCAACGTCCCCGACATGCGCCGCCTCGTCCGCCACCTTGCGCGGCTGGGACATCGCCGCATCGCCGTGCTCACCGGCGTGCCAGGGTTGAGCTCGACAAGGGAGCGCATCGCCGGCTTCCGCGCCGGCATGAAGGATGCCGGGATCGAGCCCGACCCCGCGCTGATCGTGCCCGGCGAGTTCAGCTCGGAGCCGGCGCGGGCCGCGGCGCGCGCGCTGATGGCGCGGCCCGACCGCCCGACCGCCATCGTGGCCACCAACAATCTGATGGCGCTGGGCGCGATGCGCGCGCTGCACGAGCTGGGCCTGCGCGTGCCGGCCGACATCGCGCTGGTCTCGTTCGACGATTTCGAATGGGCCGATCTGTTCCAGCCCCGGCTGACCACCATCGCGCAGCCCTGCGCGCGCATCGGCGACATGGCGGTGCGCCTCCTCCTCGCCCGCATCGCGGCGCCCGACGCGCGGCCCCAGCATGTCCGTCTGCCCACCGAACTCAAGCACCGCGAATCCTGCGGCTGCGCGAGCGACGCCGGGCCCATCCAGTGACCGCGATCCGCCGGCGTCGCGGCCATGGCGAAGCCAACAGTCCGGCGGCCGTCGAGGCCGAACCTATCGTGGTGCTAACAGGAGGAGGACCAAGAACATGACCATCAAGACGCGTCTCGTCGCCGCGGCGGCGGCCGGGGCGATCGCGCTCGCCCTGGCCGGCATGGCCCCGGCGATGGCCGACCAGCCCATCGTCGGGCTGATCACCAAGACCAACACCAACCCGTTCTTCGTGAAGATGAAGGAGGGCGCCGAGGCGAAGGCCAAGGAAGTCGGCGTCGAGCTGCGCTCCTTCGCCGGCAAGTACGACGGCGACAACGAGGCCCAGGTGGCCGCGATCGAGAGCCTGATCGCCGCCGGGGCGAAGGGCTTCGCCATCGTCCCGAGCGATTCGCGCGCCATCGTGCCCACCATCAAGAAGGCGCGCGACGCCGGACTGCTGGTGATCACGCTGGATACGCCGATGGATCCGATGGACGCCGCCGACGCCACCTATGCCACCGACAACTTCAAGGCCGGCGAGCTGATCGGCATGTGGGCCAACAAGACCCTCGGCGACAAGGCGAAGGACGCCAAGATCGCGATGCTCGACCTGACCATCAGCCCGGTCACCGTCGATTATCTGCGCGACCACGGCTTCCTGCACGGCTTCGGCATCGCCTATGACGACGTGACCAAGAACGGCAGCGAGCACGACAAGCGCATCGCCGGCCACGACGTCACGGCGGGCGCCGAGGAGGGCGGCCAGAAGGCGATGGAGAACCTGCTGCAGAAGGCGCCCGACATCAACCTGGTCTACACCATCAACGAGCCGGCGGCGGCGGGCGCCTACGAGGCCCTCAAGGCGGCCGGCAAGGAGAAGGGCGTGCTGATCGTCTCCATCGACGGCGGCTGCCCGGGCGTCAAGAACATTCAGGCCGGCATCATCGGCGCGACCTCGCAGCAGTATCCGCTGCTGATGGCCTCGAAGGCCGTCGAGTCGCTCGCCGAGTTCGCCAAGACCGGCAAGAAGCCGGCCGGTCCCGCCGACAAGATCACCGACACCGGCGAGACTCTGATCACCGACAAGCCGGTGGCCGGCGTGCCCTCGATCAGCACCGAGGAAGGGCTGAAGAAGTGCTGGGGTTGAGTTCGTCCCCGCGCTAGCCTTAGATGGTCGAGCGGACGGGGGAGCGGCCTGGCCGCTCCCCCGCTTCCGCGGGAGGAGCGAACGGCCCGCCGCCGAGAACGGTGCCGGGGCCGCGAAGAAGAAGACCGGGCGATGCAGGAGTTCGAGACGGTATTGCCCGCCAAGGACGCGGGCCGCCCCGCGGGCGAGGAAGCCGGGCAGACGGGAATGCGCCGCCTGCACAATTTCCTGCACGGCAACACGACCGTCATTCCCGCCTTCGTCCTCCTCCTCAGCGTGATCCTGTTCAGCGCGCTGGTGGGCGGAAGGTTCTTCGCCGCCTTCAACCTGTCCCTCGTGCTTCAGCAGGTGACCATCATCGCGGTGGTCGGCATCGCGCAGTCGATCATCATCCTGACCGCGGGCATCGATCTCTCGGTCGGCGCGATCATGGTGCTGTGCTCGGTGGTGATGGGACGGCTCGCCTACGAATATCACGCGCCGATCCTGGTCAGCTTCCCGGCCGGGCTGCTGGTCGGCGTGCTGTGCGGCGCGGTCAACGGCGCGCTGGTGACCGTGGTGCGGCTGCCGCCGTTCATCGTCACGCTCGGCACCTGGAGCATGTATTTCGCCCTCAACCTCTGGTACTCGAAGGGCGAGACCATCCGGGCCATCGACATCCAGGCGGTAGCGCCGTTCCTGCAGTGGACGGGCACCGCCTTCGCCTTCGCTGGCGCGCGGCTGACGCTGGGCTCGATCCTGATGATCCTGCTCTACGGCCTGTTCTGGTACATCCTGAACTGGACCGCGTTCGGCTCGCATGTCTACGCCACCGGCGATGATCCGGACGCCGCGCGCCTGGTCGGCATCCGCACCGACCGCGTGCTGTTCAAGGTCTACGTGACCGCCGGGTTCATCTGCGCGGTGGCGGGATGGATCCTGATCGGACGCACCGGCGCGGTCAGCCCGCAATCGGGCTATACCTCGAACATCGACAGCATCACCGCCGTGGTGATCGGCGGCATCAGCCTGTTCGGCGGGCGCGGCTCGATCATCGGCACCATCCTGGGCGCGCTGATCGTCGGCGTGTTCCGCAACGGACTCGCGCTCTACGGCGTCGACGTGCTGTGGCAGGAATTCGCGGTCGGCGGGCTGATCATCGTCGCCGTGGCCATCGACCAGTGGATACGCAAGGCGGCGGCATGAGCGATCAGCGCCAGCCCATTCTGCAAAGCCGCGGCCTGGTCAAGCATTTCGGCCGCGTGGTCGCGCTCGACGGCGCCGACTTCGACCTCTATCCGGGCGAGATACTCGCGGTGATCGGCGACAACGGCGCCGGCAAGAGCACGCTGATCAAGATACTCAGCGGCGCGATGACGCCGGATTCGGGCGAGATCCGCATGGAAGGCAAGCCGGTGCACTTTCATTCGCCGATCGAGGCGCGCAACGCCGGCATCGAGACCGTGTACCAGACGCTGGCCGTCTCGCCCGCGCTAAGCATCGCCGACAATCTGTTCCTGGGGCGCGAGCTGCGCCACAAGGGCCTGCTGGGCGCGCTGTTCCGCCGCCTCGACCGCGCCGAGATGCAGCGCCAGGCGCGCGAGCAGCTTTCCTCCCTCGGCCTGCTCACCATCCAGAACATCAACCAGACGGTGGAAACCCTGTCTGGCGGCCAGCGTCAGGGAGTGGCGGTGGCGCGCGCCGCCGCCTTCGGCAGCCGCGTCATCATCATGGACGAGCCGACCGCGGCGCTCGGGGTCAAGGAATCGCGCCGCGTGCTCGAGCTGATCCTCGACGTCAAGCGCAAGGGCCTGCCGATCGTGCTGATCAGCCACAACATGCCGCATGTGTTCGAGGTCGCCGACCGCATTCACATCATGCGGCTGGGCCGGCGCATCGCGGTGATCAGGCCCGGCGATCACTCGATGTCGGACGCGGTCGCCATCATGACCGGGGCCAAGGCGCCGCCGCAGGAGCCGATGGCGGCGTAGGTCGGTCCGGCACCTGGATCGCCATCGCCCGATATTCCGGCTGGAGCGCGCCGTAGACGCGCCGGAAAGCCTCAAGCCTGGGCGCATAAGCCGCGGCAAGGGCACGCTCGGGCACGACGATCTCGGCGACGGGCGGTTCGCCGAGCAACGCGTCGGACGAATCCCTGCCGAGCGCCAAGCGGGCCAGCCGCGCCGCGCCGAAGGCCGGACCGAACTCGCCCTCGACGTAGCGCTTGAGCGGGAGGTCGAGAATCGAAGCGATCAGCCGCGCCCATAAGCGGCTGCGCGCGCCGCCGCCGATGAGGCCGGGCGCCGATACCGGCACGCCCGCGGCGGCGAGCGCGGCGAGTCCGTCGGCCAGCGCGAATGCAACCCCTTCGAGCGCGGCGAGGACGATCTCGGCGCGGTCCGTCTCCGGTCCGAGGCCGACAATGGTCCCGCGCGCGAACGGATCGTCGTGCGGCGTGCGCTCGCCGGCCAGGTAGGGCAGATAGAGCAGGCGCGACGGCCCATGGAATTCGCGCTCGGCCTCCGCCAGCATGGCACCGACCTCGGGATAGCCGAGCAGGCGCGCGGTGACGGCAAGCACGCTCGCTCCGTTGAGCAGCGCGGCCATGCCGTACCAGCGCCCCTGCAGCGCGTGGCAGAAAGCGTGCACCATCCGCTCCGGCGCGGGGCGGTAGGATTCGCCGGCGACGAAAATCTGCGCCGCGGTGCCGAGCTGGACGAAGCTCGCCCCCTCGCCCACCGCCCCGACCCCGATGCCGGCGACCGCGGTGTCGCCTCCGCCTCCCGCCACCACGCAGCCCGCCGGCAGGCCGAAACGTGCGGCGATGTCGGGCCGCAACTTGCCCGCGACCGCGCTGCCTTCGATCAGGGGAGGCAACAGCGCCGGATCGATACCGGCGAGCGACACGGCCTCGGCGCTCCAATTCCGCCGCTCCTGGTCGAGCAGCCAGGTCCCGGCCGCGTCGGAGACCGAGCACGCGCGTTCGCCGGTGAGACGAAGGCGGACATAGTCCGCAGTCAGCAGCAGGCAGCGCGCGCGGGCGAACGCGGCGGGTTCGTGACGCGCGAGCCAAGCGAGCTTGGGCGCGGTGAAGCCGGGCATGGCAGACACGCCGAGGCGGCGCGCGAGATCACGGGATCGCGCATTCAGCTCGCGCGCCTCGGCCTCGGCGCGGCCGTCGTTCCACAGCATCGCCGGGCGGACGGGCCGGTCGGATCGGTCGAGCAGCAGGGCCGCGTGCATCTGGCCGGAGACCCCGAGCGCGGCGACCCCGCTCATCGCGCCCGGCTCCGCCGCGTGCAGGCGCGCGAGCACGGCCTCGACCGCGCGGATCCAATCCTCGGGCTCCTGCTCGGAAGCGAGCGGAGCGGGATGGAGGGTGACCAGCGGCTCGGCTGCGTGCGCGATGGGTCTCTGGCCGCCATCGACCAGGAGTGCCTTGACCGAGGAAGTGCCGAGATCGATGCCGAGGAAATTGGCCATCGCGCGCCGGCCTATTTCTGGCCGTACTCGTCCTTCCAGTGGCCCGACTTCTTCAGCGCGTCGGCGACTTCCTTCGGCATGTAGTTCTCGTCGTGCTTGGCGAGCACCTCGCTGGCCTCGAACACGCCCGCCCCGTCCACCCGACCCTCCGCGACTACGCCTTGGCCCTCCCGAAACAGGTCGGGAAGGATGCCGGTATAGGTCACCGGCAAGCTCGCGGTGAGATCGGTGACGGTGAAATGCACCGTGCTTCCGTCGCGCCGCACGCTGCCCTTCTCGACCAGCCCGCCGATACGCACATGCCGCCCCGCCAGCTCGGGCTTCGCCTTCAGCTCGGCCGGGGTGAGGAAATAAACCAGCGTGTCGTTGAGCGCGCTCAGCACCAGCGCGGTCGCGCCGGCGAGCGCGGCCATGCCGATGCCGACGAAGATCAAGCGGCGGCGCTTGCGGGTCACGCTTCCTCGTCCGCGCGATCGTCACGCGCCTCGCCGCGCAGCTCGCGGAGCTCGCCTTCGGCCCGGCGCAGCCGACGCAGCGAGACCAGGACGAGGGCAAGCACGACGACCAGGACCAGCCCGTAGGCCGGCCAGACGAAGCCCGCATAGCCGCCCATCGACAGGAAGCTCTCGAGATCGTTCATCGCGGGCGGAACCGCGTTGCGCGGCCGCGCGAATCGACGGGGCGCGCTGGGGCGGAAACGGTCATGGCGCGGCAATCTAGCTTGGGGCGACGGGCGAGTCACCCGGCCAGACGCGGCATGGTTCGGGCCCCGTTTCTGGGCTAGGCTGGAAGCGCAAAATTCGGGGAGGAATCGTCCATGGCCGCGGCCGAGACGCCGGCGCCGTCGCGCCCGCCATCGTTCCTGTTCGACCTCGACGGCACGCTGGTCGACAGCGTGTACGAGCATGTCTTGTCCTGGCACGAAGCGCTGGACGCGGCGGGCCTGCCGCTTTCGGTGTGGCGCATCCATCGCCGCATCGGCATGTCGGGCGGGCTGTTCGCCAACGCGCTGTTGCGCGAGATGGGCCATCCGATCACGCCCGCGCTGATCGACGGTTTGCGCGCGGGGCATGCCGAGGCCTTCCTCAAGCGCCTGCCCGACGTGAAGCCCCTGCCCGGCGCGCGCGAGCTGCTCGCCGCGCTCACCGAGCAGGGCGTGGCCTGGGCGATCGCCACCAGCGGAAGGATGGAGACCGCCAAGTTCCTGATCGAGATGCTGGGAGTCGATCCCGCGCGCGTGCCGGTGGTGACGCGCGACCAGGTGATGTACGCCAAACCCGACCCCGATCTTTTCCTCACCGCCGCCAGCCGGCTCGGCGTCGCGGTCGAGGACAGCATGGTGGTCGGCGACAGCGTGTGGGATCTGCTCGCCGCGCGGCGCGCCCGCGCGCTCGGCGTCGGCCTGCTGTCCGGGGGCTATGGCGAGGACGAGCTGGTGCGCGCCGGCGCCTATCGCGTCTACGAGGACCCGGCCGATCTGCTGCGCCATCTCGACGAGGTCGGCGTGCGCCGGTCGGTTTAGGCGGGGCGGGCGATGATCCTGATCTGCGGCGACGCGCTGATCGACTTCGTCCCCGTCCGTTTGCCCGACGGGCGCGACGCCTACCATCCGGTGGCGGGCGGCTCCTGCCTGAACGTCGCGGTGGCCATCGGCCGCCTCGGCGCACAGGTCGGATTCGTCGGCGGCATCTCGACGGATGCGTTCGGCGCCATGCTGGCCGAGCGACTGACCTCCTCGCGCGTCGATATCGCCCGCCTCACCCGGTCCGATCACCAGACCACGCTCGCCTTCGTGCGTTATGTCGGCACCCAGGCGCAGTATCTGTTCTACGACGAAGCGACGGCCTCGCGGCTGTGGAAGTTCGATCCGGCGCAAGTAGGGCTGGGCGGCGTCGAGCTGGTGCATGTCGGTTCGGTGCCGCTGATCGAGCCGGCTCCGCACGCCGAATGCCGCCGCCTGGTCGAGGCGGCGCGGCCCGGCGCCACCGTCTCCATCGACCCCAACTGCCGGCCGACGCTGATCCGCGACCCCGCCGGCTACCGCGCGCGGATCGAGGAGCTGCTGCGGCTCGCCGACATCGTGCGGGTCTCGACCGACGATCTCGCCTATCTGCGTCCCAGCGCGCAGGCCGACGATGCCGCCGCCGACTGGCTGGCGCGCGGCGCGTCGCTGGTGATCGTCACCGCTGGCGAGGCCGGCGCGACCGCCTACACGAAGAAGGTGCGCGTAATGCGCCCGGCCCAGCCCGCGCAGGTGGTCGACACGATCGGAGCGGGCGATACGTTCCACGCCGCGCTGCTGGTCTGGCTGTCCGAGGCGGGGGTATTGCGGCGCGAGTCGCTGCGCGCGCTTTCCGAGGATCAGCTTGGGCGCGCCCTCGTCTTCGCCGGCAAAGCCGCGGCGATCACCTGCTCGCGGCCGGGCGCGGACCCGCCCTGGCGTCGCGAGATGGATTCCTAGCCGCGCCCGGCACCGAGCGCGGCGACCGCGCGGCCCACCACCTGCGCCGGGGTGCCGGAAGCATCGACGATGACGGCCGCTTCGTCGGCGCCCGGCTGCTCGAGCGTGGCGAGCTGGCTGTCGAGCAGGCTCGCCGGCATGTAATGGCCGCGCCGGGCCGCGAGGCGGGCGGAGAGCTCCGCGCGCGGCGCGTCGAGATGCAGGAACAGCACCTCGCGCCGACCGTGGGCGAGCCGGTCGCGATAGGCGCGGCGCAACGCGGAGCAAGCGAGCACGGTGGGGCGCTTGGCCGCGATCCATCCGTCGATCCCGGCCGCGAGCCGGTCGAGCCAGGGTCCGCGGTCTGCGTCGGTGAGCGGCTGGCCGCGCCGCATCTTCTCGACATTCTCCGGCGTATGGAACCCGTCAGCGTCGGCGAACTCCCAGCCCAGCCGCGCCGCGAGCAATTCGCCGACCGTCGTCTTGCCGGCGCCCGCGACCCCCATCACCACGACGATCGTGGGCGGCGCCATGCGCCTCAGGGCCCCTCGACCAGCACCAGATGCAGGCGGATGGGCCCGTGCGCGCCGAGCTGGAGGCGCTGCTCGATATCGCCCGTGCGCGATGGGCCGGTGACGAAGTTGACCGCGCGCGGCATCGCGCCGCCCTCGCCCGCATTGCGCTCGCGCAGCCGCGCCCAGGCTTCCTCGTAGGAGCCGACCACGCGGCTCTTCTCGATCACCACGATATGCGTGCCGGGCAGGAAATTGAGCGTGGTCGGCGCATCGGGCGACGAGGCGAGCATGATCGTGCCGGTCTCGGCGATGGCGCAGAATGCGGTCGTGATGCCGACCGCGTCGCTTTCCCGGGCGCGATCGCGCCGGATGGTGAGCAGCGGCTGGTCGGCCCAGGGATAGGCGTCGAGCGCGGCATCCGGCGCCATCACCGCCTCGGCCGGCAGGTTGCGCGCGGCGAGATATTCGGCGATCGCCTTGGGCACGGAATTGCGGTCGGGCACGCGCACCGTGGTCGCGTCGGCCTCCTCGGCGAATTGCGCGAACATGGCGAGGCGCGCGTCGCCGTCGAGCCCGCGCGTGCGCGCCGGTACCAGATTGGGTCGCGCTTCCGCGAGCCGCGATTGCGCCTCCGCCGCGTCTGCTCCTGCGAGCGGGCCGCGGCCGAGCGCGCGCCGGATGCCCCCCAGAATCTGATCGCGCCCGCCCGGGCCGCTCATTGCCGTCCGCGCTCCGCCCACAGGCTCTGGAAGCTGCTTCCCTCGGGCGCGGGCATGTCGCGCCCCTGCGTCCAGCCGCCGGCGAGCGGCAGACTGCGGAACCGTCCCGTGCGTCCGCCCAGCCGCCCGAGGACGCGCGCCGCCATCGCCCAGACCATCCGGTAGAGCGCGGGCCGGCGCGCGAGCCAGGCCCAGGCGCGCATGCCCAGTCGCCAGCGCGGCGGGTCGAGCTTGCGCTCCCACTGCCGCTCGCGCAGATGGCGCATCATGCCGGGCAGCGGGATTTTCACCGGGCAGACGCTCTCGCATTTGCCGCAGAAAGTGGAGGCGTTGGGCAGATGCGCGGACTGCTCGATGCCGATCAGGCTCGGCGTCAGCACCGAACCCATCGGCCCGGAATAGACCCAGCCGTAAGAATGCCCGCCGAGCACGCCGAACACCGGGCAGTGGTTCAGGCAGGCCGAGCAGCGGATGCAGCGCAGCATGTCCTGGAACTCGGTGCCCAGCATCGCCGAGCGGCCGTTGTCGAGCAGGACGACGTGGAACTCTTCCGGCCCGTCCAGGTCCCGCGCGCGGCGCGGGCCGGTGGCGAAGGTCGTGTAGGTCGCGGCCTCCTGGCCGGTGGCCGAGCGCGCGAGCAGGCGCAGCAGCGTGGTCGCGTCCTCCAGCGTCGGCACCACCTTCTCGATGCTGGTGAGCGCGATATGCACCTTGGGCAGGGTCTGGGTCAGATCGCCATTGCCTTCGTTGGTGACGATGGCGATCGAGCCGGTCTCGGCGATCAGGAAGTTCGCGCCGGTGATCCCCACATCGGCCTCGGAGAAGCGCTTGCGCAGAACCAGCCTGCCCTCGTCGGCGATCTGGCGTGGCTCGTCGAGCCCGCGCTCGGGCGGCAGCTGGGCGTGCGCGGCGCGGAAGGTGTCGGTCCATTGCCGGCGGGTGAGATGGAAGGCGGGCGCGAGCAGATGGCTGGGCGGCTCGTGGCGGAGCTGGATGACATACTCGCCCATGTCGGTCTCGACCGGGACGATGCCGTTGGCCTCGAGGAATTGGTTGAGCTCGACCTCCTCGGAGATCATCGACTTGCCCTTGGTCACCGTGCGCGCGCCGGCCGCCTTGCAGATGCCGAGGACGATCGCGCGCGCCTCGCCCGCCGTGCGCGCCCAGTGCACATGCCCGCCGGCGGCGATGGCATTGCGCTCGAAGGC
>JASHSH010000025.1 GCA_030040955.1 Rhodospirillales bacterium | reverse complement strand
GCTGAAGCTGCTCGAAGCGCGCGGCGTCGAGCCCAAGGTGGTCGAATATCTGAAGACTCCCCCCTCGGCGGGCGAGCTCAAAGCGATCCTGCGCAAGCTGGGCATGAAGGCACGCGACCTGATCCGCCGCAAGGAGGCGAGGGACGCCGGCATCGATCTCGCGCTCTCCGAGGACCGGCTGATCGCCGCCATGGTGGCCGATCCGATCACCATCGAGCGGCCGATCGTCGTCTCCGGCGCCAAGGCCCGGCTCGGCCGCCCGCCCGCCCGGGTGTTGGAGATAATCTGAGGCCTAGTCCCAGGGCAGCCCGACATAGTTCTCGGCCAGCGCGGTGGCGGCCGCGCGCGAGCTGGTGACATAGTCGAGCTCGGCGAGATGCATGTGGTGGCCGAACGAATCCTCGTCCGGAAACCGGTGCAGCATCGACGTCATCCACCAGGAGAAGCGTTCGGCTTTCCACACCCGGCGCAGCGCGGTCGCCGAATAGGCGGCGAGCTTGTCGCTGGCGCCGGCTTTGTAGAACTCCTCCACCGCGCGAGCGAACACGCGGACATCGGCGATGGCGAGGTTCAGCCCCTTGGCGCCGGTGGGTGGAACGATATGCGCCGCATCGCCCATCAGAAACAGACGCCCATATTGCATCGGCTCGGCGACGAAGCTGCGCATGCGGGTGAGATCCTTTTGCAGGATCGGGCCGTCGCGCAGGTGCCACGAGCCGTTCACCGCCGAGCGCGCGCGCAAATTCTCCCAGATTCGCTCGGCCGGCCACGCGTCGAGATCCTCGTCCGGCGTGACCTGGAGATAGAGCCGGCTGATTTCGGGCGAGCGCATGCTGTGCAGCGTGAAGCCTCGCTCGCTATAGGCGTAGATCAGCTCGTCCGCCGACGGCGCCACCTGGGCCAGCACGCCCAGCCAGGCGAACGGATAGTGGCGCTCATGCACGGTGAGCACGCCGGGCGGAATGGCCGGCCGGCAAACGCCGTGGAATCCGTCGCAGCCGGCAATGAAGTCGCAAAGTATCTCGCACTCCTCGTCCTGATGGCGGAAGGTGATGCGCGGCCGGGTCGAGTCGATCTCGTGTACCGCCGTGTCCTCGACCTCGAACAGCAGCGGCGCGCCCGCGTCGAGCCGCGCCTGGACCAGGTCCTTCACCACCTCGTGCTGGGCATAGACCATGATCCCCTTGCCGCCGGTCAGATCGGCGAAATCGAGCCGGTGGCCGCGGCGGTCGAAGCGCAGCTCGATGCCGCGATGGACCAGCCCGACCCGGTCCATGCGCGCGCCCAGGCCGATTTCGTGCATCAGATCGACCACGCCCTGCTCGAGCACGCCGGCGCGGATGCGTTCCTCGATGTAGCGGCGCGAGCGGTTCTCGATCACGATCGAGTCGATGCCGGCGCGCCGCAGCAGATGCGCGAGCATCAGCCCGGCCGGGCCGGCGCCGACGATTCCCACCTGCGTGCGCATCGTCATCATGGTTCGGTTATTCGCGCTCGATGCGCTCCATGTCCTCGTCGCTGAACCCGAAATGATGCCCGATCTCGTGGATCAGCACGTGGCGGAGGACGGCGGACAGTTCCAGGTTGAACTCGCACCAGTAGTCGAGGATGGGCCGGCGGTAGAGAAAGATCATGTCGGGGCGGGTGCGGACGTCGAGCACCGAACGCCGCGGCAGGGCCACGCCCCGGTACAGGCCGAGCAAATCGAACGGGCTTTCCAGGCGCATTTCCCGCTCGGTTTCCTCGTCGGGGAATTCCTCGACCCGGATCACCACGTTGCCCACCTGCCGGCGCAGCTCGTCGGGGATGCGCGACAGCTCCTCCGCCGCGATCAGCTCCATTTCCGCCAGAGTCGGGGGCGTGCTGTGCCGCATCAGCATGGCGCGGACGATAACGCGCCTTTATCATGTCGCCAAGAACACCTATGGTCTAGCGCGCGGGCGCAGGAACCGGGAGGTTGGGCGATGGTGGAGAAACTCTCCGCGGACAAGCGCGGGAACCTGCTCGCCACGTTGCCGGACTGGCGGCGGCTGGGCGAGCGCGACGCGCTGTTCCGCTCGTTCCGTTTCGCCGACTTCTCCGAGGCCTTCGCCTTCATGACCCGGGTGGCGATCGCCGCCGAACGGCTGAACCACCATCCCGAGTGGAGCAACGTCTACAACCGCGTCGAGATCACGCTTTCGACCCACGATGTCGGCGGGCTGTCCGAGCTCGACGTCGAACTCGCCCGGGCCATCGATGCGGTGTATGCGAGCGCGCGCCCGGCCAAGGGCTGAACGATAGCACCCGGCGCAACCGGGGCGGAAAGCAGGAGGAACGCCATGTCGGCGATGCTGTGGCAGCCCTCGCCCGCACGCGCCAGCGGCACGCTGGTGAACGGATTCATCGAGCATGTGAACGGGCGCCACAATCTCGCGCTATCGGGCATGGACCAGCTTTGGCGCTGGTCGGTGGCGGAGCCGCGCAAGTTCTGGCGCGAGGCGTGGGACCGGCTCGGCGTGATCGGCGACGGGCCGGGCGAGGGGGTGGTCGACGATCTAGCCAGGATGCCCGGCGCGAAATGGTTCCCCGGCGCGCGTCTGAACTACGCCGAGAACATGCTGCGCCGGCGCGACGAAACCGACGCCATCGTGTTCTGGGGCGAGGACAAGGTGCGGCGCCGGCTGTCGCAGCGCGAATTGTGCGACCTCGTCTCCCGGCTCGCGCAGGCGATGCGCGCGATGGGAATCGGTCTGGGCGACCGCGTCGCCGGCTTCATGCCCAACATGCCGGAAACCGTCGCGGCGATGCTGGCCGCCGCGAGCATCGGCGCGGTCTGGTCCTCCGCCTCGCCCGATTTCGGCGTCCAGGGCGTGCTCGACCGGTTCGGCCAGATCGAGCCCAAGCTGCTGATCGCGGTCGACGGCTACTGGTACGGCGGCAAGCAGTTCGACGTGCGCGAGAAGCTGGCCGGCATCGGCAAGGGCATCCCCGCGCTCCAGAAGATCGTCGTCGTGCCGTATCTCGCGGACAAGCCGGACGTGTCTGGCGTCGCCCGGGCCGTGCGCCTGGACGACTTCGTCGCGCCGTTCCGGGCGGCGGCCCCGGACTTCGTCCGCCTGCCCTTCGACCATCCGCTCTTCATCATGTTCTCGTCGGGCACGACGGGGGTGCCGAAATGCATCGTCCACGGCGCCGGCGGTTCGCTGCTCCAGCACCTGAAGGAGCATCAGCTGCACAGCGATGTCCGCCCCGGCGACCGCATCTTCTACTTCACCACCTGCGGCTGGATGATGTGGAACTGGCTGGTGTCGGGCCTGGGCTCGGGCGCCACCCTGCTGCTCTACGACGGCTCGCCGATGCTCGGCCACGGCAATATCATCTTCGATTTCGCCGACGCCGAGCGCATGACGCTGCTCGGCACCTCGGCGAAATGGATCGACGCCATCGCCAAGTCCGAGCTCAAGCCGATCGACACGCACAAGCTGGCGACGGTGCGCACCATCTGCTCGACCGGCTCGGTGCTCGCGCCGGAAAGCTTCGATTACGTCTACTCCTCGATCAAGAAGGATGTCTGTCTCTCGTCGATCTCGGGCGGAACCGACATCTGCTCCTGCTTCATGCTCGGCAACCCGATCGGGCCCGTCTGGCGCGGCGAAATCCAGACGCGCGGGCTCGGGCTCAAGGTCGAGGTGTTCGACGACGACGGCAAGGCGGTGGTCGGCGAGAAGGGCGAGCTGGTATGCACACAGGCCTTCCCCTCCATGCCGACCGAGTTTTGGAACGACCCGGACGGCGCCAAGTACCATTCC